>JAUVLN010000159.1 GCA_030600725.1 Thermoplasmatota archaeon
CTCCAGCATATCATCTCCATGGATGGTATCCGACACCTCCGGGTGGAACTGGAATCCCCACCTCCTCCGTTTCACATCCGACATGGCTGCGACGGGGCAGTTTTCGGTGGTGCCTATCACGGCAAACCCATCAGGTACATCAGGAACCTTGTCCCCGTGGCTCATCCATACCCTGTCGTCCTGGGGGATCCCCTCGAAGATGGGATCATCCTCCCAACGGAGCGCGGCAAACCCATACTCCTTGAAGCTGGAACCCTCCACATCCCCATGGTAATGGATCGCCAGCTGGTGGAGTCCGTAGCATAATCCAAGTATGGGTACGTCCAGGTCCAATATCCCGGGGTTGATCCTCACGGATCCCTCCTCGTTTATCGAATCCGGGCCGCCTGATAAAATGATACCCTTCACACCCTGAAGCTCCGAAACTTCGGAGGAGGGGCTCACTATCACGGTCTTGACCTTCAGATCATTCCTTATCTTTGTGGATATGAGATGTGTGAACTGACCGCCGTTATCCACGATCGCTATCGTGTCGTGGCTCATTCGCCCAGCACCTCTTTCCCCGACCTGATGACCTTCTCCCTCATTCCGGCGTGATATACCTTCAACGCATCCATGAAACGGTCGTCAACCAGGGTCAGGACCCTCACGGCCAGAAGCGCCGCATTCTCACCCCGGTCAAGGCCGACGGAGCCAACCGGGATCCCCGGCGGCATCTGCACGATGGATAATATCGAATCCATGTTCACCTTCCCTGAAACGGGGACACCTATCACGGGCCTGAGCGTATGGGCGGCCACCGCGCCAGGAAGTGCCGCGGACAGCCCTGCGATGGCTATGAAGACCTTCGCCGAGGAGTTTTTCACGGAATCCTCCACGAGGTCCGGGGTGCGGTGGGCCGAGGCGACCGTCACCGAATACGGGACCTCAAGCTCCTCCAGTATCCTCACCCCCTTCTTGGCCACAGGGAGATCGCTTGCGGATCCCATGATGATATGTACAAGGCACTCCCCCATGGGGACCAGGTATTTCCCGAAAGATAGGCCCTTCGATCCTTCCGTCATATCAGGGTGATGGAACGACCACCTAATAAGGGTTTATCCTTCTATTGTCATGGTTTTTATCCCCCCATATCAATTTTTCAGGCCCAAACCATTTATCTCCCTGAATACCATACATGAGATAATGATCTCAATGGACAAGGGTCGACCGATAATGGCCCCGGGACCGTTGAGAAGGTGGTATTATGCTTGGATCTGAAGTGTTGAAGAAACGGGTAGAGGAAGTTATGTCGGATATCAGGTACTCGGTGGGACCAATGGACCCATTATCCGAGGCCCTGGGCATCATGAAGAAGGAGGGGCTGCAGGAGATCCCCGTCGTTGAGAATAAGAAGCTGGTGGGTTTCCTCACGATACGGACGCTAACGCAGAGGAGAAAGGTGCCCATCTCGGCCCTTGTCAAGCATTTCATGGTCATCCCTCCCAGGGCCAAGCCGTCGGACCGTATCCCCGATATCGCGGAGAAACTGCTGGCCAGGGATTTCTCATCGCTGCCGGTAACAGGCAAGAACGAGCTCAAGGGGATGATCTCCATCCACGACATAATAAAGGCGCTCAGCGACGACCCTGCACTGGGGAATATCCCGGTGGAGACGATAATGAACTTCGCCCCGTCCACCATAAAGGGGGACATGGGCGTTCTCAGCTGCATGGGACATTTCAGGCTGACCGGGGAGGACGCGTCCGCCGTGGTGGACGATACGGGCGATTATCTGGGAAGCGTCAGCCTTCCCGACCTGGTATCTATAATGCAGAAGCCGCCCAAGAAACTTCACAAAGGGCACAAGGGTGAGAAGGTGCATAAGGACCGTCTGCTCTCCTCCCTGGTAACGAACAACAGGACATTGAACAGAAATGCATCGGTCAAGGATGCAGTGGACCTCTTGATGAAGCAGAACACTCCCGTGGTGCATATCCTGGAAGGCAGGGAGCTTGTGGGATCGGTCTCGGAACTGGATATCATGGAGCTTCTGATCAGAAAGACGAAAGAGAGCGGCCCTCTTGTACAAATCGCGGGGGTCGACGAGATCAATGTTATGGACGCATCTGAGCTGCACCGGGTCATCGGAGGGTTCCTCGGCAAGATAGAAAAACGCTCCACGGTAACCGCGGTAACGGTGAGGCTAAGACATCATCACCATCAGACGGATACCGATAAATACACGGTGAACGTGAAGCTCACCACACCGCATGACATCATCGTAAGGGATGGGTACGATTACGACCTGATCCTTGCGATGGCAGATGCCTTCGATGGGATCGAGAAGGGGATCAGGAAGAGGAAGGAGAGGCGCAAGAGGTAGATCACACCTTCCAGTAGGATGACTGGACCTCCCTGAACCCGTCAATGGTGGACCTCTCGTCGCCACCGTTCCTTGACCGGGTATACCGCATATCGAGGTCCCTGGGCTCGTCAAGGCACATGTTGATGCCGCCCACGACCGTTTCAGCCAGAGCATCGAGGTGATAACCGCCCTCGAGGGAGAACGAGATCCGGCCTCCTGTCATCTGTTTTGCACCATCCAGAAGGGATCGGATCAGGTACAGATAACCCGGAGTTGAGACCGACAATGTCGTGATCGGATCCATCAGATGGGAATCCGCCCCCAACGACACCATGATCGTATCCGGTGAGAATGCCTGCAATATAGGTGCGATCAGCTCGGAATATGCCTCACTGAACGTTTTGTCCCCTGCCCCATGGGGCATGGGCAGGTTCACCGTCCTCCCCTCCCCTTTATCCGTGCCCACCTCGGAAACGTGTCCTGTCCCGGGAAATATGCCCCATTCATGGGTCGATACATACAGGACCGACGGGTCCGACCCGAAGATATCAGCGGTGCCGTTCCCGTGATGGGCATCTATATCGACGATCGCAACCCTCCCGATATCGTCGAAGTTCTTCTGAAGGTACCTGGCTGCAATGGCGACGTTGTTGAAGTAGCAGAACCCCATGTTGAAACCGGCCCCGGCATGATGCCCGGGAGGTCTCGGGAGGGAGAAGGTCGGCCTGCTGTTCTCGACGCTGTCGATGGCCGCAGCAAGAACACCTCCAACCGACCTCAGCGCATATCCGTATGTTCGATCATGGTGGTAGGTGTCAGGGTCCATGAAACCCACTCCGAAATCCCGTACCTTTTCTATGTGCCTGTTATCGTGAACCGACCCCAGCAGGGATTCCTCGATATCCATCGGGCCCATGATGGACACGGGGATCCCCTCCCTCCTGATCGCCCTCATTATCGAGGCCACCCTCTCGGGGCTTTCGGGGTGGCCCGGGACCTGAAGCTGCTGCTCGTAATCAACGTGATGATAGACAGGGACCTCGTCCATAAAGGTGGAGATAGTGTATGAATAGACAATACTATTGAGGGATCACTTTGGAAGGGCGGATCCTTGCCTTGATCACGCAATACAGGAACGCTCCGAATGAACCCGCCGCCGCGAAATACATGGGGCCCTCGTAGCTCAGATCGGGAATGGCTGCGATTATCATCATGGAGTAGATCGGACCTATGATGGAGGAGAAGCTGATCACGGAATTGAGAAGCCCTGCCGATGTGGCCTTCTCCGGATTTAGATCCATCATCCACCTGAGGGCACCTACATACAGGAGGGCCCAGGAGAGCCCCAGGATCACCTGGGTGATCAGGAACAGGGGAAATGTGTCGATCAATGTAAACGACAGGGCGGCGGCCCCGGTCAGGAAAAGCCCGATAATGAATGATGTTCGAGGCCGAAGGCGGTCCCCGATCAGGAGCATGGCCGCGAACTGGGTTGTGGCGTTCGTCGCCTGGACGATCCCCAGCTGGAACATATCGAGCCCGATCTCCTCTTTCAGGAATATCGGCCACAATACCCATATCGATGCCGCCGTTGAATGCCGGATCATATAGGGGAATAACACGGACCCGTTCCTGACCAGCAGCTTGAAGGGAAGCAGCGGCACCTTCCTTTTTACCTCCGGTACCCGGGGGAGGAACGAGGTTATCAGGAACGCACAGAATAACAATCCCGAGCCGAAGAAGAATACGTAAGGGAGGGAGAAGGTGTTCGCTATGAGGCCGCTGACAGGCAGCGCCACGGCCCATCCCAGGGCACCGAATGCGGAGAACCGCCCAAGTTTTACATTGCCCTCGAATGCATATGCAGCTAGGGCGGCGGGGAACATCCCGAATCCGATGCCAGCAAGCATCCTGAAGATGACAAGGGATCCGTCGGTCCAGGCCATTCCCTGCGAGAACGTGAAGATGGTCGCAGAGATCAGACCGATCCGTAGCATCAACCTTCGCCCGTATCGGTCCGCCGCCCTGCCGAACATGTAGGACGACAGAAATGAGGAGATGGCGTAGGAGATGGCGATCAGGGACACCTCAAAGTTGGTCATCCCCAGCTCACGGGCATAGATAGGGATGAATGTGAAAGATGCCAGAAAAGCCCCACCAGAAAGGAGCTGAAGTGCTGCGATCTTCTTGAACACGGGCCGGGTGATGATTATAATGTAAAATAGTTTACCCTTCACTCCAGTATCCCGGAGGCGGCGATAAGCTGCTTGTTTGCCTTTTCAAAGGCGGACTGCTCCAGATACATCTTGGCGCTGTCAAGGGCCTCCTTGGCCTCGATATAGCCGTCCTTTCCTATGTGGCCCCTGAGCCTGTTGCCCAGGTCACCAAGTTTTGTCGAGATCGTGTGGAGCTGATTCTGGGAATCCGCATTGATCAGGCAGGTCCTGAGCTTCAGACCGGCCTTCTTGGCCTCGATATAATCCTCGTTGAAGGAATACTCCTCCATCTGCTTCATCAGGTAATCCTCGTATGATAGGTCAAGGCCCCGGGATCTCAGGCCCTCAAGGGACGCTTTAAGTTCGAGGATCATGTTTGGCAGGTTGCCCTTGATGGTGTCCCTCTCGAGTGCTTTCAATATGATCTTGGATCCCCTGGCCAGGTCCAGGGCCTCTATGGGCCTATCGGCCCTGAGCTTATCCTTGGCCCTCTCCAGGTACTTCTCGATCTGTTTTCGGTATATCCTCTCCTTGGGAATGGTCGCCTCTGCGTCAAACAGCTCATCCCTTGTCCGGGATATCCTGTCGATCATCTCACCGGCCTTATCGCTCATCTGATCCATCGGAGATCGTAGCACGTTGTTCGCGCTCTCGGACAGAAGCTGAACCTGCTCGTACTCCTTCTTCTGAAGCGACTTCCTGGCCTTGGTCACGTAATCCCGGGCCATTACCACGTCCTTGCCCTTCTTCTCCTCGTTCTTCAGCCTGAGGTAAACTTTCTGGAGCTGGTCCAGGGCCTTTGAATGGGCCGCGGATGTCTTCGCCTTCTTCCTGGCCTTACCCGGCCCTGCGGTGGGTTCCTCCTCGGCCTCTCCCATTGCCAGAAGAAGGTCGTAACCACCCCTGATGTCGCCCCTGGAGAATAGGAACTTCGCCTCATTGAAGGCCCTTTTCATCCTCATCCTGTCCGCTATGTTCTTCTCCTTCTGCCCCTGGGAGGAGAGGTATTCGATGAGATCGTTGAACAGCGTGTCCTTGGCCCTGTTCATCATCCCCTCGGCGAGAGAATCGTTCCCGTAACCCTTGGCGTCCTTGGAGAGGTTGATGAAGTTCATGGCCCTTGATATGGTGATGTCGAACCTCTTGGCCACCTCTACCTGCCAAAGCGCATCATCCAGCCCCGGATCTATCGG
>JAUVLN010000043.1 GCA_030600725.1 Thermoplasmatota archaeon
TAGCGGTAACCTCCTCGGACGAGGTGAACATGGCCTCGTGTTCCATCGCAAGGAGCAGGGGGTGCAATACCCTTGCAAGGATCAACAACGAGGATTACATCCGGGACCCGGTCTCAACCGAGGACCTGAAGGACTGTGGGATCGAGGTCGCTTTCTGCCCAGAACTTATCACTGCCACGCACATGTCCAACATCCTTTCGATACCCGTTCTTCTCGATTCACCTCTCTTTGGACAGGGGATGGTCCGCGTGATCGAGACCAGGGTCGACAGGAGATCCCCCGTCATTGGAAAGGAGGTCAAGAAGCTGGGTTTTCCCCGGGAGGTAAACCTGGTGGCGATATACAGGAACGAGGAGGTGTTGATACCCAGAGGTTCCATGAAACTGGAGCCGAACGACAGGGTTATCGCCATAATGCCCCTCAAGGGTGAGGAAACCATCTCCAAGAAGGTCGTGTCCATTATAGGCAAACCAAGGGCCACGGACCAAAGGGACAGGATCCAGAAGGTCATCATCGCCGGGGGTTCCCGCGTCGGTTATCATCTTGCCAAGATCCTCGAGGAGAGGGATATCTCGGTGATACTGATCGAGGAAGATGAGGATAGGTGCATAGCACTCTCCGAAAAATTACCCGGCGTGCTTGTTATACTGGGTTCCTCCACGGACAAGGACCTACTGATGGAGGAGGGGATCTCGGAGGCGGATACCTTCCTCGCCGTCACAGGAAGGGAGGAGGTCAACATCCTTGCCTCGCTCATGGCAAGACAGTACGGTGCCAAAAGGTCCATAGCCCTTGTGGACCGCCCCGATCTGAAATCCGTGCTTGAAGAGGTGGGCGTCGACCTCGTTATATCGCCGAGATCGGTTACACTTTCGACGATCTTGAAATATTTCCACAGAAAGGATTTCGTATCGATGGCTATTCTGAACCAGGGTGAGGTCCATCTGGTGGAGATCAAGGTCAAACCAAGGTCCAGGGCCGCGAACAAGCGAATAGACAAGCTATCCGTCCTGAAGAAGCCCAACATCCTCGTAGGTGCGATCGTCAGGGAAAAGGGCGTTGTGATCCCCAGGGGCGATACGATCGTTAAACCCGGTGACAGGCTTGTTGTCTTCGCAAAGAGCATCTCCTTCAGGGCATTGAAGGATTATTTCTGAGGGGTACATTTGAAGATGGGGAACGTGATAATCAGGATGTCGAGGATCAACGTGGTCATGATGGCCCTCTTCGGCACCTGTATTGTCATCGCCCTTATCTACGATGATGATCCCTTTCCCATCCTGACCGGTTTCGGGATCCCGTTTCTGATCGCCCTCATGCTCTACATACCCTATCTTGCCTCTTCAGAGGTGCAGGGGAGGTTCCCCAGAAAGACCAGATACAAGATGACGATGGTGCTCTTTCTGTACATTGTCCTGATAGGGTCCCTCCCCTTCGTTATCGGAGTAGGAATGAACCTGATAGAAGGCCTATTTGAATCCATGGCGGGTTTTACAACAACGGGGTTGACCTCCGTGACACCGGAGGAGTACTTCGAGGTAGGCCACTCTTTTATGTTCTACAGGTGTGCGATACAGTGGGTGGGAGGTGGGTTCTACCTCATGGTGGCATTCATGATAATATCGGATATCACGGATATCGGCGGCAGGACCATGGAGATGGACCTTTTCTCCCGGTTGGGACTTCGATTACGGCTATCAACACTACTTGTGAACATCTCGATCGTCTATGGCATATTAACCGTCCTGGCCATGATATCCTTCCGGATAGGGGGCCTCTCGATATTCGATTCGATGTGCCTATCCCTCGGAACCGTATCTACGGGGGGATTGTACTCGCATGGGAGGAGCGTAACGGGAGGGGTGGGTATCCAGATGCTTGTGGTTCTGTTCATGTTCCTATCGGGTATGGGCTTTTACATCCACCTGAGCGTTCTGTCTGCAAGGGGCAGGTCAAGGACCTTTTTCAGAAAGGAGAACATGATCTATCTGCTGATGTCAGCGATGGTGCCGATAGTCGCCTTCATGATACTCTTCTCCTCAGGGATCAACCTCGGAGGATCCATCTGGCGCGGTATATTCACCTCGATCTCCGCATTGACAACAACCGGTTTCATGGTCAGCGGGATGGATGATTGGCCCGACTCTATGGGTTTTCTTCTGATCATCCTGATGTTAATAGGGGGTTCCACGATGTCGGTGGCATCCGGCTTCAAGATCCGGAGGGTGCATCTTCTGGTAACCGGTTTCATAGCGGATATGAAGAAGAGCGCCCATCCAAGGGCGGTAACACCGTTAAGCCGCGGTGAGAAAGCCGTATCTACCAGGGCCCTTGAATCCGCCAATGTGTATTTCTTCTACATGATCATCATCCTTGCAATGACCATCCTCATTTCACTGATGTTCGAGGGGGACATATTCCCCACGATATCCCTATGTGTGACATCGCTGACCAATTCCGGCATAGCATTCGGCAGTTTCGCCGGGATCGAAGGCATATCATCCCTGAATCCCCTGATGAAGACGATGCTAATCTCCGTCATGTTCCTCGGCAGATTCGAGATACTTCTTCCGCTGTATCTGATGAGCCCGAGATCGTTCACGTTCAATGGGTGACCTCGTTGACATCCCCGTCTTCCGGGATATTCGCCCCGGGAAACACCTCCGTCGCCTGATCGATGAGTGTCTTCAGATCCTCGTCCTTTTGATATCTGGGTGAGATGTGGACGAGGAAGAGCTGTGAAACGCCTGCTCTCTTCGCCAGGGCCGCAGCCTCCCTTGCAGTGGAATGTCCGAAACCCGCTGCGATCTCCTGATGGCTGTCCGCGAAGGTTGCCTCGTGGATGAGGACGGATGCTCCACGGGCCAACTCCTCGACCTCATCACATATTGCCGTGTCCCCTGAATAGACAAGGGACAGGCCTTTTCTCGGTGGTCCAAGGACCTCATGTGGTTCCACCGTCCTGACATCGGATCCGGATCCGATCGTGACGTTTTCCCCCTTCTGGAGGGCCCCCCATTTCGGACCTTCGGGTATCCCGAGCTCCAGGGCCTTGGCCCGGTTGAACCTGCCAGGCCTTTCGGGCTCCGATATCCTGAAAGAGAGGGATGGGAGATTTCCATGGGCGGCTCGACCACAGCCTATCGTTAAATGGTCTATGCTGAAGGTGTCCCCGGGTTCCAGCTCGTGCCCGGATACCTCGAAATTTGGTGTGAAAGGGCACATGGTAAGGCCTTTTCCAAGGGCTTCTATCGTTCCTGCAGGGCCATATACATCCATCGGCGTTCTCCTATCGTTAAGGGACATGGTCTTCACCAGTCCGGGAAGGCCCAGGAAATGATCACCGTGAAGGTGAGATATCAGAACAGCCCTGATCTTCATCGGCGAAACGGGAGAGGAGAGGAGCTGTCGCTGTGTGCCCTCACCGCAATCCAGAAGAACGGTGGTGGACCCCGAGCTCAAGGCGAACGAGGATACGTTTCTCCTCTTTGACGGCCAACTTCCCCCCGTGCCGAGGAAACAGATGCGCATGTTGCGGTATCCTGAGGGATTTAAATGTAGTTTTCCCCGGGATATATCTGCACTGGGCCATATATTTAATACACGATCCCACGATAACATGTCCGGTGGGTGCCTCATGGTGAAATTGATGTTCGAGGGCAGTGATCTTGAACTGAGCCCCTCAAAGATAGTATGCCTGCTCAGAACGTATGCCGCGCATGCCGGGGAGCTTTCGAACGATCTCCCCGACAGGCCCAGATTCTTCCTCAAGCCTCCCTCGGCACTGCTGAAGAACGGCGGTATTGTCCGGATACCCGAAGGGGTAGCCACCCTCCATCACGAGGTGGAACTCGCCGTTGTGATCGGTAAGGGGGGGCGGTACATAAGGGAGGAGGATTCCCATCATCACATCAAAGCATACACGGTGATGCTTGATCTGACCTCCAGGGACATCCAGAACGAGGCAAGGGAAAAGGGCCTTCCATGGGCCGAGGCCAAGGGTTATGATACCTTCGCCCCGATCGGCCCGGAAGCGGTTCCGTCAGGCGCGATGGATCCGGGGGGAAGGAGGATCTGGCTCAAGGTGAACGGAGAGATCCGGCAGGAAGGCAACACCGATCAGCTGTTGTTCCCGGTGGATATGATGATCTCCGAGATATCACGGGTCATGACGCTTGAACCGGATGATATCATCATGACCGGGACCCCTGCGGGGGTGGGGCCGCTCGTCGACGGCGACGTAGTGGAAGCGGGGATCGACGGCATCGCCCCATTGAAGATCACGGTCCGGTCAAAGTAGATACCTCTATCCTGTATGCTCGTACATTCCATTACATATGTACACACGTTTGACCATCAATAATATAAACCCCGACTCCGGTCCTGAGGTCGTGAAGGCCGGAAATATACCCTCATTTGCAGCAGTGGTCCTGTTGATGATGATCATAACTCCTGCTTTTTTTGTCTCATCCGCCGAAACGGAGATGAGCGATAAAAGTAGGGATGTGGGCACGTGGTTATTCCTGATATATATGGCGGGTGACAACTCCCTTGGGGCCAACGGGACCTACGGGAATGCGGCGTGGATGGACCTGGAGGAGCTCGAATCCAACCACCCCACGGATAACGTCGAGGTGATAGTGCTCTCCGACATGAAGGACGATCACAACACCCATTTGTACCGGATAAAACATCATCCGATCCCGGGAATAGGGTCCGAGGATATACCCCTATCCAATATCGACCCCAGCTGGGGTGACGAACTCGATATGTCAAACTGGCGGGTTCTCCGTGATTTCCTGAACTATTCGCTCTCCACATACACAGCTGACAACGTGATGTTGACCATCTGGGATCACGGTTCCGGATGGTACAGAACGGAACTTGGCGATCCGTCGCCCCCGCAGAGGGGTTTCGCCTACGATACAGGGGGGTCCATGAGGCTGGATGGGCTAAGGCAGGCATTTGAGGAGGCGTCCGGCTCCCTGGGTGAGGATATCGATCTCGATATCATATCCTTTGACACCTGCTCCATGGGATCCGTAGAGGTGTTCGAGCAGGTATCGAGGTGGGCCCGGATCGGTATCGGTTCGGAGGACGAACAGCCGTGGTATGGATACAATTACACCTTTGTGGGGAGGATGGGTGGTGCGGACCCGCTGGGACCCGTGGACCTGACCCGGGAGTTGGTCAGAATGTTCAAGGAGACCTACGGCCCCACCGAGACATATTCGACGATAATCTCCGCGGACCTGACGATCATGACCGAGCACCTGATACCATCCTGGGATAACCTATCCAGGGAGATCTTCGAATGGACATATTATCTGGAGGTTGTAAAACCCCACCTGCTCCGCGCTGCCCTCAACAGAGCGGAGAGGATGAGGTCCTCAAGCTACAGCGATATGGGGGATCTCCTGGCCGAACTCATCTACGCTGACCTCACGCCAACGATCACAGATCTCGCCAATGTATCCCTGAACTACTACAATTCGATGATAATCGATGAATACCACCATACGGGGGAGAACCCGGCTGCGACGGGCCTTTCGATCTATCTTCCGATGAGCTCAAGCAGTTACAACACGATGTATGACGGTATAATATCATTTCTGAATTTCACGATACGGACCTACTGGGATGAAGCACTTCGGGAATTCTATGGTCCGCTGGAGCGGGTCTCCATCTCCTTCAACAAGAGTGTAATGGACGGGGACGGTCTTGAGAATGATCTGATCATAACGGTCACCGCACCCGAGGAGGGGGACGGGGTCAGGATCGGAGGTGCCGATGTTTACGTTGACGGCGGATCGGTTGGGCCGACGGATGAGCACGGGAACCTGACCATAAAGGACTTTGATCCCGGAGTGTACGAGGTAATCGCATACAATGGAACCCACGTCGGCGTCTCATCCGTAAAGATGATGAACAGGCCCCCTTTTGCTTCCTGCGAGCCCACCTCATTGAACATTTCTCAGGGGGAACAGGCAACTCTCTACGCCCTTGGCTCATACGATCCCGACGGGGACCCCATGACCTACGGTTGGGATCTGGATGACAGCGACGGTCTGGACGATACCGACTCCTCCGACTTCATGGTGGTCGTATCCTTCGAGGAGGTCGGGACCAGGGTGGTAAGGCTCACGGTAAGCGACGGAGAGGAGGCAAACCACGTTGACATTCCGATAAGGATCAATAACGTGATCCCAACGGCAGTGCTGACGATACCCACATCCACGTACGAGGATCAGATCTTCAATGTCTCCGGATGGGGGTCCAGCGACAGGACGACGGAAACGGAAGGGCTGTTTTATCACTACACGATCGACGGCGACGGGTCGCGTGATTGGACGAATGAGCCCAATATGACGCTGTCGTTCGAGACGGCCGGTATCCACCGGGTAACGATCCGTGTCAGGGATGGAGATGACGGGTTGGGAGAGGCCACGGATTCCATGATGGTATTCAATACCCTCCCCGTGGCGAACATGAGCGTTCCCGCCACCGTCTCCGAGGATGACCCCTTCACCCTTGACGGATCGACCTCCACGGACACATCATCCGATCTTCCAACCCTGAATTATACCTGGATGATCTCCGGGGACACCGTTCCGAAATACGGCCCCATGATCGACATGTCGATCTCAGATGAGGGGATCTATTCGATCTCCCTGGAGGTTACGGACGATGATGGTGATGCATCCAAAATATCGCGTAATATTAGCGTTCTCAATGTGGCCCCCACAGCGATAATAAACGGACCGTCCACCGGAGTGGAGGATGAAGTGCTCCGTTTTGACGGCAGCTCCTCCGTCGATACCGTGAGCGATATACCGGGCCTGGTATTCTCCTGGGATACCAACGACGACTCCATCCCCGATATGTTCGGCCGTGAGATATCCATATCATTGAAGGATGAGGGAGATCACCGGATAACCCTGTGGGTAGTTGATGATGATGGTCTCAGATCCGAGGACCATCATTGGATCTCCATCGTGAACGCACCGCCCACACCTTCCATTGCAGGGGACGCGACAGGTGCAGAGGACGAGCTTCTGGAATTCTATTTGGAGGGATCATCGGATACCGCATCCGACATGGGATCCCTCGTTTACCTATGGTCGATAAACGGTGATGAAATAGGAGGGGGCCTTTCCGTCTTGGAACATGTTTTCACGATGAAGGGTACGTATTCCATAGGTGTTGAGGTCCTGGATGATCAGGGTGCGTCAGGATACGACGAGATGGAGGTGACAATATCCAATCCACCTCCCGTTGCATTGTTGATCGGGGTTCCATTAGAGGTTACGGAAGGCGAGAGTTTCACCGCGCTTGGTTACAGATCGCATGACACGCCCTCCGATGATCCCACCCTGATATTCAACTGGTATCTCGACGGGGAGCTTCTCGAGGAGGAGACCGGAAGGAACCTCACCATCGAGGCAAAGGGGGTTGGGAAACACACGCTTTCTCTTCAGGTCGTGGACGATGACGGAATATCTACCATGTCCGATGAGTGTTCCTTCAACGTGATGGAGGTGGATATTGGGTCCCGCCTTTCAGAACTACTGTTCTCACCATTGGGAATCGTTATGGTGATGATGTTACTGGCACTGATATTCCTCTCCTCATACCTTTTAAAAAGAAAGACCGAGAAACTGCCGCGTCCTATCCGTGGGGACCTGGAGGCCGAGGGAGAGGCCCAGGAAGGTGATCAAGAGGGCGAGGCCGTCATCGATCCAGGGGACGATTCGGAGAAGCAGGAGGTGGCGGATGAACCTGACATCGGGTATGATCCGGTCGATGGCCCTGATATCGGACCCCCCGATGAGGTGGATCTCCCCGCAATTGATGGTTCGATCGATGATCTTGATATGCCCCCACCGGAGATAGCAGATCTGGAGGAGATCCCGATGGATGAAGGTATTATGGAGGAGCCGGAGATCCCCGAGATGAGCATGGATGAGGAACCCATCATTTGATCGGATCGGGATCGGGATCCTGGAATGGGCCATTGCAAATATTATTAGCCCACACTACATTAGGGTGTCATGGGTGCAGGAATGATCAGGGGCCCCTCCTTGAAGCGAATGGCATCCGCAATTATTCTATCCCTTATTTTCCTTTTTTCGATATCGATCTCCAGGGAACCATGTCCCGATGTTGCATCGGGGCTCCCGACAAGGGCCGGGGAGGTTTCCTTCACGAACGTATCGGTCGAGGTGGGCCTTGGAGATGTTGGAGGGAACTTCTTCAGCTGGGGGGATTACGATAACGACGGCTACGAGGACCTTCTGATCGACGGCAAGAAACTGTTTCGCAACACCGGCCCGCCGGATCACTCGTTCGTCGAAGTCACCGGAAAGGCGGGGATAGACGAACCGGTGAACTCCGGCGTGTTCGGGGATTATGACAATGATGGTTGGCTGGATATATTCTGTGGAGGGGGCCGGGGGTCAAACGATCATCCTCAACATCCGGATATCCTCTGGCACAACGAGAGGGACGGAACGTTCAGGGATGCCACCGCATCCGCAGGCCATATATCAGACACATTTCCGACAGTGGCCGGTGCCTGGGCGGACGTGGACAGGGACGGATATCTCGATCTGTACATGGTGAACTACGAGAACGGGAGTTACGACGGATACAACAATCACTTCTGGCACAACGAAGGGGACGGGACATTTGATAACGGGACGGTGGCCTTTGGTTTCGATGAGGGCGGGGATCCGCTTCAATCCAGGGGTGCCAGCTGGTCGGATGTCAATAACGACGGCTGGCAGGATCTTTATGTATCGAACTACAGGATCATGCGCAATTACCTCTACATGAACGACGGCACGGGGGCGTATGAGGAGTCGGCGGAGGAGATGGGCGTCGAGGGGCACGGGAACCCACATCCCGTCACAGGAGGTGAGATCTATTACGGACACTCCCTCGGAAGCTCCTGGGGCGACCTCGACAACGATGGGGATATGGATCTGTGGGTAACGAATCTGGCACACAAGGATGCCTGGAGGGGGCCCATATGCGATGATTCCTATCTCTTTGAAAACCTTGGACCGGATATGGATTGGGGTTTTATCGATCGGAGGGCTGAAAGCGGGATAGAGGTCAAGGAGATACCCGGAGCTGTGAGGGATGGGGATGAGCTGATGGTCTCCTCCGGTCTGGCAGATTACGATAACGACGGCGACCTGGACCTGTTCATTCCCCAGATCTACGGCGATGTAAGCTACTCCTATTCCTTCCTCTACAGGAACGATGGGGACCTCAGGTTCACCGAGGTGGGAGAGGAGGCCGGCCTGAGGGTCTGGAACACCTATGGATCGGCCTGGTGTGATTACGACCAGGACGGTTGGATGGACCTGGTCACGGGAGGCGGTACCTGGGACAATGATCTATCCAGGACGACCAATGCGAACGTCCATCTGTTTCGGAACAATGGGGGGGAGGTGAAACCGGGATCGAGATGGATCGAGGTCGAACTCGAGGGGAGGGAGTCGAACAGGGCTGCGGTAGGGGCCCGCGTCACGGTCGAGGTCGACAGGGATGGCGATGGGACAATGGACCACAAGGTGATCAGGGAGGTGCGGGCAGGAACGGCCGCACACGGTCAGCAGGATTCCATGCTGCTCCATTTCGGACTCGGAACCGCCGTGGAGAACGCTATCATGACCGTTGACTGGCCCATGGGGAGAAAGACCGTTCATCGGGAATTCGGTCTTGATGGTATCGTCAGGGTATTTGAACCAACCGAGGATATCGAGGTGAACCTTTCACTGGACAGTGCGGTTCTCGAAGAGGGCAGGATCCGCCTGGATTACACATTCGAGAACCCATCGGCATATACAATAGGGGATCGCCTGTTCATCATCACCGTGAACGATGGCCAGTTCATCTTCGAACATTGGGTCAGGGAACCGTTAGATCCCGATGATGTGGAACTCTCATGGATCGCCTTCGATGCAGGGGAGATATGGGCCCTGGAAAAGGTATCGATGGAACTGGTGAGATCGTATCCCCCCACCCTGCCGTCCGCGGATACACTTGATCGTGAGGATCTGATCAACCGTCCTCCGACCGCAATCCTTTCCGGGCCCGACGAGGTCGATCCGGGTTCAAGCGTGACGCTCTCGGGCGAGGAATCCTACGATGTTGACGGGGTGGTTGTGGGGTATCGGTTCGATCTCGGGGACGGTATGGTATCCGGGTGGATCGAGAGCCCCACCATTCAGCATTCGTACGGATCGGTCGGAACCTACAGGGCGGCACTGTCCGTAAAGGATGATAAAGGGGATATTTCGCCTGAGGATGCCTACCTGACGATCAGGGTCATAGGTGAGATCGTATCCGAACCGGTGGCACACATCATCGATATCTCGCCTCGGGAGGCTACGTTGGGGGGGGATATATCATTCAGGGGACAGGGGGTTCCCTCGACAGGAGAGTTCATCACAGACCATGAGTGGAGGTCATCCCTCGATGGGCGCATTTCCTCGGAGGCGGGCTTTACCACCGACAGCCTCTCTGAAGGTCATCACGATATAACCTACCGTGTGAGGGATACGGGTGGATCGTGGTCAGAAACCGATAGTTCGTGGGTCGTTATCACCATCCCGGAGGAGGGGACGCTGTGGGTATCCATCAATGATCTTCCGATGGAGGGCCCTCTTTCCGGTGACGTCATCATCAGCGGCTCCTCCGGTCCTGTC
>JAUVLN010000044.1 GCA_030600725.1 Thermoplasmatota archaeon
CCATTCGATTGTCTCTTGTATCCGATGATATCAAACATGCAGATTTCGTAATAGAGGATCTGGACAGAGATACTGCTGAACTTCTGAGCAGGTTGGACCTTTCAAGCTACATTCCTGCTTGAATTAATTTTCGTTAGGCCCTACAGAAATTTTGCTAGCCAGTCATCTCTCAATTTCATTATCTTTGAAAGTCAGGTATCATTCAGAATACCCCTCCGTTTTTGATAGTTTAAGCGTTCCCATGATGATCACGATCGATGTGAAATACCTGGAGTGAACCCCTGAGTGGATACAAGCAAATGGGAGAGTTCATTATAGAATAAAGGAAAAAATCCTTAAATACATTTGTGGGAATGTGGGTTTGAGTATGATAGCATGACATCAAAGGACATAATCCAAAGTTTCAGTGCTAAATTATGTGATAGAGGGAGTCTTGCAAGGAAAAAATGGCTTATATCCAGGCAGTTTGAGATTACGATAAAAAACGGATGATAGAGGTGGAGCATGAGCATATTAACATCCAAAATAGATTCAAAGCCTCAAAAATCGATCTGGTTCTATTTGCTTCTCAAGATGGAAATAACATCCAAAATGCCTGTAAAACGATTATTAGTACTTTACAGGAAGCCACAAATCCAGTGGGAGAGATATAATGGAAGAAGAAACCCAAATAACAACTCATCGTCTTTACAGGGCGGATTCGAGAGACCTTTCTTATCTTGAAGATGAATCCGTCCATCTTATCCTCACTTCTCCACCTTACTGGAATATCAAAAGATACAATGACTCCCAAGGACAATTAGGCCATATCGCAGATTATGAGCAATTTCATGAAGAATTATCCAAAGTATGGAAAGAATGCCATAGGGTGCTTGTTGAAGGTGGTAGGCTTGTCTGTGTTGTGGGAGATGCCTGCAAATCAAGAAAAGAGTTCGGAAGGCACGTTATTTTTCCAAACCATGCGGATATCATTGTCAACTGTCGGAAAATTGGATTCGACAATTTAAACCCCATTATTTGGCATAAGATGTCCAATGCCAACTTCGAGGTTAATAACGGAACGAAATTCTTTGGCAAACCATACCAGCCCAATGCAATAATTAAAAACGATATTGAATTCATTTTAATGCAGAGAAAACCTGGCTCATATAGAAAACCAACAGAGAAGCAAAAAGAGATGAGCATGATAAACAAAGAAGATTACAACGAGTGGTTTAACCAGTTCTGGCAAATAACAGGCGCATCAACAAAGAAACACCCTGCTCCATTCCCTGAAGAGCTTGCAAATAGACTGATAAGAATGTTCTCTTTCTGGGGGGATACCGTTCTCGATCCTTTTGTAGGGTCGGGGACCACCATGGTAGCAGCAATGAATGCGGAAAGAAATAGTATAGGCGTTGAATTGGATGAGGAATATTGTCAAATGACAAGAAAAAGGATAACTGATAGAAGCCCCTCTCTTTTTGAAAAACGTAAAATCGAGTATTACGATAAAATAGGGATAAATAATAAGATTTCAGGTAGCTTAAATTGAATATTCCTATTTTAATACGGAATGGAGCGCCATCTGAAAGAATCATAACAGAGAACGGAACTATTACAAGAAAATTTTCCAGAATCGTCCCCAATCCAAATCATATATCAGGTTGATACACTTGTCATATCATTATATGTCAAAACGATCATGATGGGTGGATCTGTGTGAAAAGAATAGCAATTCTGGATATCGAAACAACGGGATTTGACAATAAGAAAGACCTCATCTTGGAGATCGGCATGGTGGAACTGATCCTTGAAAGTGGTGAGACGAACATCTTGTTCGATTCGATCGTAAGGGAAAAAGGATTTGAAAATGATCACAAGGATTCGTGGGTGTTCAACAACTCGGACCTTGGCTTCGAGGATGTACAAGATGCTCCAACCCTGAAAAGCAAGAGAGCGGAGATCCAGAAACTTCTGGATTCTTATCATGTTACCGCCTACAATAGCACGTTTGACTTTGGCTTTCTCATAGCCAGGGGATTCAATATAACAAATGAACTCCCCTGTATCATGAAGACCTGCACGGATATCGTCAGGATTCCGAAACTCGGAGTGCGAGGTGGATATAAATGGCCAAAGTTCCAGGAGGCCTGGGATCACTTCTTCCCGGACACCGATTACCAGGAAAAGCATAGAGCCGCTGACGATGCGTTACATGAGACAAAGATACTGTATGAAATGTATAAAATGAGTCGTTATCCCTTGGAGGATTAGATCTCAATGAGGACGCATCTGTTACAAAGAGACCGTGTTGGACTCAAGCAACATCGGTTCCTAAGGACTGCGATATTGTTGGAAAACAAAAGGTTTTCCCAACATTGAAAAAACCCCTGGATTCTTTAAAAACAGGAGAGCAACCCCATAACGCACGTAGGCAAGTTGGTGAAATTCATCATGGAATTCTGATGAATGAGAATCTATAGAAACCCCATATCCTTTAGAGAATCCTCCCACATCTGGTTCTCACAGGCCCATTTGATCTCCTCGTTAGTCTTATCTAACATGCCTTTATCCCGCATCCATTTGAGAAGCTTTCTTATGACTCGGGGACATGTTTTCAATGTAAATTCCCTTCCACAAATCACTTTCCTTGGAACGAAGTAATCAAGGAATTCACCAACATTTTCGAATATGTGGGTATGATCATATATATCCATGTAGGTCAGACCTTTATTATGAGCATCATTGTATGCTCTATGGCCATCAGAAATACCATTCCAAGCATATTCATCGAGACTAGCCTCGAACAGCTCTATGATCCCCTCATAATCATCATATGTTTTTTCAGAAAGTCTCTTCTTCTGTTCTTCGAGGAATTCCTTGAAAACCTGTTTTATAAGCATCCAAACACACCACGATTCTTTTTATTATCCCATAACTCAATATTTGTTACAACGGACATTTTTGCATTCACTATCATTTCTTTGGCATTTATCCTTTCTGGGTCTTGACATCCTGGGAGAGTCCGTACTCATCTTCTTTCTTCCTGATAACAACCTTCAGTACCAGAAAGATCTGGATGCCGATTATCGCAAGGAGTAGAATCAGTAGCATGATGTCCAAGGTAAGTCCTGGTGAGCCGGCATCCTTCACATCATCTCACGTGGCTTCAAGGTTATCTTCTACAGTCTCAACATCATCGATTATCGTGTCCAGTTCATCCAGTACGGCCAGAGCATTTCCTACTTCTTCCATATGAAGATCTATGCTCCTGTTGACCTCATTGATCCTATTTATTATTGCGGTCAGGAGTTCAACTTTACTTTGTACGACCGAATCATTGAGGTCGATCAAACCTTACCGGACATCCAGGAGACCAGCCCTCAACTCGTCCGATTTCACCCATATCAATTCCAAGTCAGATGACATACCGTCAGGTGGGACTTTCACTATGCCAATGATATGGAATCCCGGGGGCGTCCCTTTGTCCTTTCTAGTGTGATCTTGACCACGCCTTCGGAGGCCATCTGCCCGATGGCTTCCTTGACCCGGGTTCCGGATAATCCGGCCAGATTGCTAATCTCCTTTTTTGAGAGGCTCCTGCCGGGTTTGAGGATCGCCCTGATCAGTTGCCTTGACCTGGTTCCGGTAACAGGAATGATCCCCGGAGCCTCGGTGCAAACATCCCAGAACTGGTTGTTGCCCGATCTCACGCAGGAAGCGCAACCGGGAGCGCTCATACAAAAGAGCGATATCTTTCCCTGGTCATTGAACATCAAACTCCCGAAATCCGATGAATCGATGAAGAACCTGCCCACCTTGAACTCCTGCCCGTCCAGGAGGAAACGGTTCTTCTGGAACGTCGTGAACCTCAACTTGAATTTCCTGAACTCTTCGAGTTGCTTGGGGATGACATCCCTTTCGGTAATAATGATCTTCACCACCACCCCTCTTTTACGAGCACTCTCCAGGTTGGGGATGAAATTGACCAGGATGTCCGGGGGTATTTCAATGAGGTGGATCTCCTTGGTGGCCCCGTCAAGCAGCTCGACGAAGCTTCGCAAGGTCCGTTTCCGATCGGAATTGAAAAACGAGGTGAAAAAATGCCAAAATGTTCGGAATGCAAGTTCTACAAACCCATTGATGAGACAAAAGGCGACTGCTTCGGCCATGAGGTCCCGGCAGGCCTGGATTCGGACAAGTGTCCACAGAAAGCCTTTCGGCCCAAGTAGGCGGGGTACTTATATGGATATGAAAGGGAAGGATGGTGTGGCACACTGCGGGCTCTACTGCGGCGGTTGCGGCCGGTAGAAGAAGGGCAGATGCAAAGGGTGCAGAGACGGCGGCGGTTATGATCCGTGCAAGATCCGAAAGTGCGTAAGAGATAGGGGATATATCCTTTTCAATATCACATCGATCTTCAGCGGTAAGCTCGTCATCATGCTCCAGAATATCCTCCAAGAGATCGTTATGGTTGTCGAATGAGTCCTCCAGTTCAGAAATATCACAACATCTGTAGGATCAAATTACTATCGGAACAACCAGTTAAGCAATGATGTTGAAAGCCCCTGACAGATCCGGAAAAGGTGAACATGGATCCATTCCTAAATTTCAATAACTCTGCCCACTCCCGCCTTGACCGCTAATCCGGGATACCTCCTCAATATCCTATCCTTTTTCTTGGTGCAATGAGCTGGACATACAAGGGATAGTCCATTGATAAGATCTAACTCCTTGAATCCATGAAACCCCCCTATCAGGCCTTTGATCTGACGATCTTTCCCAAAAGCGAGTATATTCCCGACCCCGGGGTGGGAGCAGCCTGTCAACACATACCATCCATCTGCACTTTCAAGATACAACGACTGCTCTGGAATGGGCCCCTCTGTCAGAGGACCGGTGGTGAATACGTTCCTTGAGATCGCTTTGGGACCATCGATCACGATCTGGTCCGCACCTTGAAGGTCGGGGTCCTCTATTAACCTGTAAACGGTTGGACCTGCTGACCTCTCGATGAGTGCCTTTAAACCTCCGGAATGGTCCCAATGCTCATGAGATATCACCACCTTATCTATTGCATCCGGGTGGATCCCAAGGCGGTCCATGTTCTGAAGAAGAATTTTCCCATCAGCTCCAGTATCGAAGAGTATGACCTCGTACCCGGTCTCGACGAGACAGGAGAAACCCCAATCCGACCTCAGATCGCTATCCTGTTTATAGACATCGTTGTCATATACCATCGTCAGTTTCATGGAGCGCCCCCTTCTTTTCCTTTCTCAACTGTTTTTTGTGATTGTTTCTCCCCATCCAAATTGAAGTATTCTTCCATCCTATCAAATGCTTTATCGACCTCCGCCTCCGGGACGCAGAACGACATCCTTGCGTGTCCTTCACCATTGGGTCCAAATGCGATACCAGGAGTGGTGGAGACCTTTGCATCTTTCAATAAAGCCTTGCAGAATGTTGTGGAATCGGCACCATCGTCCGCGATTATCCTGGGGAACATGAGATAGGCCCCCTTCGGCCTCTGATATTCAAAGACCTGATCCAGCTCATCCAGCCGCTTGCACATCAGGTCACGGGCCGACCGGTAATGATCCCTGAACTCATCCACACAATCCTGGGGGCCGTCAAGCGCTGCCAGGGCCGCATACTGGGAGACCACAGGCGCACAGATCGCCAGGGGGATATGTGCCTTGTTGATCTGGGGTATCAAGGGGGCATCAGCATGCATATATCCGATGCGCCAGCCTGTCATGGCATAGGTTTTGGTGAATGTGAAACTGCTCAAGGTCCTCTCCTTCATCTCCGGTATCGAGGCGATGCTGAAATGCTCGTGACCATCGTAGATGAAATATTCATACGCCTCGTCCGTTATCACAAAGAGGTCGTTCTTTATCGCGATATCGGCAAGTTCCCTCAGCTGTTTTTCACCATATACCGCACCTGTTGGATTGTTTGGTGAGCAGTACATGATGGCCTTCGTCCTTGAAGTGATCGCCTTTTCGATGACGCCGATGTCAAGGTCGAAGCCATTTTCTTCATCTGTTGGAACGAATACGGGTTTCCCCGAGGCCAGCTGTACCTGCCTTATATGCGTCGAATATGTTGGTATCGGGAAGATGACCTCGTCGCCGGGGTCAATGACCGCCATCACGGAGGCCGCCAAACCTTCAATCGCTCCCACCGTCACTATGATCTCACCTTCGGTTGAATCGATGTGGTTTATGCGGTGTAGTTTCTCGGATATGGATCTCCTGAGCTCCGGGATCCCGCCACTTGACGAATACCCCCCTGCTTTTCCATCCTCTATCGCCTTGATAGCAGCTGACCTGATGTGTTCAGGTGTGCCGGATGTGGGCTTTGCCCAGGAGAGGAATGCGACATCATCGATCCCCTTGGAAAGCCTGGTCATCTCGTGAATTGCCGACCCCTGTATCTGAAGGACCCTGTTTGACATCCTCCTGTCACCAATGTTTTCCATTTTACCTTTCCCTCCGTCTTTGATATCTGAACTCCACCCGATCACGGGTTTCCCTCCATGAAATTGCACAGGGCTTTATGAAGGGTGTCCATTACAAGCTTTGCACAATGCCTGTTCTCCTCAGGCAGTCCATCCAGGGCATTTAGAATATCCAAGTCCCTGATCTGAAGTGCTTCTTCAATGGTTTTCCCCGTAGCCATCTTTGTTGTCATGCTGCCGCACGCTATCGACGGCCCGCAACCATCGGTCATGAAAAGGACCCTCCGGACCCTGTTGTTTCTGAGGTTTATTGAGAATTCCATGGTGTCACCGCACGGACCCAGGATAATACCAACACAGTCTGGCTCCTTTATCCTGCCGACGTTCTGTGGGTTCCTGTATTCTCGAAGGACCTTTGCCGAAAATTCCTTTTCCTCTTCAGCATCTATCTGTTCCTGAAGGCCCCTTACCATTTCATCAAGATCATCGTTGTCCTTCATTAAAATGCCTTCTCAACTCTATCCCATATCTCCCTGATCGTTTGAGACAGCGGGCCGTTCGTATATTCCACAACGGTCTTCTCTGCCATCATGGCATCCGTTGCCGTATCGTCATATGGGATCTTTCCCACGACCTCGATGCCTTCCCCCTTGCAGTAATCGAGAATATCCCGGGTGTTCTTCATGTTGATATCATATTTGTTAATACAGGCAATGGCGGGTATCCGGAAATGTTTCGCAACCTCGATTATCCTCTTGGCATCATGGATCCCCGATAGGGTTGGCTCAAAGACCACCAATACCAGACTCACGCCTGTCATGGCAGCTATCACGGTGCAGCCCGTTCCGGGCGGGCCGTCGATAAGGATGAGACCTTTTCCCTGGGACTCGGCTACCTCCCTCGCCCTCTGCCTCACAAGGGCAACCAGTTTTCCGGAAGCCTCCTCCCCGGCATGCAGTTTCGCGTGGACCAGAGGTCCGAACCTCGTATCGGAGATGAACGCCTCCCCTGTCTGTCTCTCCACCATTTTTATGGCATCCACGGGGCATACCAGCTCACACACGGCGCACCCCTCGCATTTCTCCGGATGAAGCGTGTTATCCGGATCGAAAGCGCCGTAACGGCAGTTCTCGTAGCATTTCCCACAGTTGATACAGAGATCATCGTTCTTTTCAGCTATGTTCAGGCCGTGGAATATCTCACTTTTCCGTATCTCGGGCTGAAGCAGAATATGCATGTCCGCCGCGTCAACGTCAGCATCGGCTATCACGTGGTCTTTCGCAAGTGCGGCGAAGGAGGTGGCTATCGTTGTTTTACCGCAGCCGCCTTTGCCGCTGATGATGGTCAGCTCCTTTACCATCAGACCATCTCCCTGATCTTCTGGAACATCTCCTCGAACAGTTCCCTGTACTTCGGAAGGCCCGTTACCATGGGGATACCTTGGGAATAAAGTTTTGCGACCTCCATGTCGTTCGGTATCTTGGCAAGCAGTGGGATGCCCTCATTTTCACAGTATCGATCTACCCTATCGTCGCCAATTCCGTCCCTGTTGACCACCACCCCAAATGGCGTTCCGATCTGCCTTATCACATCGATGGTGAGGGTGAGGTCATGCAGGCCGAATGGGGTGGGTTCGGTGACCAGTATGCAGAAGTCAACATCCCTCATGGCCTCTACGGCAGGGCATGCGGTTCCCGGAGGGGAATCGAATATCGTGACCTTGGACCCATCAGCGAATTGTTTTAACTCGTTGATAATGGGCACTCCAAAAGGTTCGCTGATGTTGAGAAGCCCATGGTAGACGGGCAGGTCCTCTGTTCCACCCTTCTCGATCAGGCCGACGTTATGGTCCACCTCGGTGATCGCATTCACGGGACAGATGATCTTGCATCCACCGCATCCGTGGCACAGCTCCTCGAAGAAGAGCAGCTTCTCTCCAATTATCGATATCGCGTTATACTGACAGAACTCCGCACATTTCCCGCACAGGGTGCACGTATCAAGGTCGAACTTCGGAGCGGGTATGCTCACATCTTTCAACTTCACCATCGGCTCCTTGAAGAATATGTGGCTGTTGGGGCCCTCAACATCGCAGTCTATCAGCATCGAATTCTCAATGCTCAACGCCAGATTGACCGCGATGGTGGTTTTACCGGTTCCTCCCTTGCCACTGGCTACGGTGATCTTCATGTGATGACCTCGTATGGTTCACTTAATGATGATGATGCCCCTGTCCTCCGCCGATCCCCTGGCCCCTGTAAGCGTGTTGTGCACAGGCGTTCTCGTCCGTGGCCGCCTGAAGCCGCCCGGCCTTCCACATGTTGATGGTTTCCCTGACCGTGCCCCTCGCTCCGACGAACACCATAACACCGGACCCTTCGAACATGGAAATGGCCCTTCTACCAAGGCCTCCACACAGCATGGTGTTGATCCCCGCACCTGACAGGATCTCGGCAGGATATCCCGATCCTCCCATGTGTCCACTCGTATTGTCCAGGATCGACACTTCCTCGGTCTCCGTGTCAAAGACAGTATATGCCGGGACGCGGCCGAAATGCTCGCCTACAGCTTCATCCAGGCCCTTCTTACCCATTGATGGAATGCAGAGTTTCATTTTCCCTCACCTCATATTATCTCATTCCGGCGTGTGAACCCACCGTGGGGGCGGTTGTACTCGATAGCTCCCCTTTTTTATATCTCTCCACCATATCAACGACCTGACCACTTGACCCGGCTATGATCTCTATGCCTGCCGCTTCCAGGGCGTGATGGGCATTCGGGCCCACATTCCCCGTGATAAGCACCTTTGCGCCGGTCTTTGAGACCGTCTGGGCCGCTTGAGGACCGGCCCCACCGCTGGCCATCGCACCCTCATTGATAACTGCTTCGAATTCCATCGTATCCGTATCCACTATCACGAAATACCCGCATCTTCCGAACCTGGGATCAATATCGGAACCCAGTTCCTTTCCTTTTGCTGTTATCGCTATTTTCATTTAACGCCTCCTTATAATATAGTATTCATCTGTAATTGTCGATGCATATAAAAACCCATTGAGATCCTGGATCAACTAACCTTCCCTGATCAAAGATGAGCCGCATTTTGGGCATTTCTGGTTATAACACGGTACGCCCCTCCCGTGAGGTTCTTTATGTCCGCAATCGGGGCATACACAGAATCCTCCAAGGCCCATTCCGGGCCTGTTTCCCTGCCCTGCTCCTCTACCAATTCCCATCCCTTGCATTTTAACAACCTCTCATATCTTACCATCTGTTTTCCAATACGCATCTGTTTATATTCGGTTCTACCCCTTGATCTTCCATGATCTTGCATCCGCCTTGTGCAACCCGATCTGTAGATCGAAACATCATTCTTCCTTTGTCAGATCCTCGATCCTTTTCCTGATATCCTCGAGTTCCCTTTCCATTCCCTTTACAATATCTTCAAGATGTGCCTTTTCCTCCTCGGGGGTGGGTTCACGATAATTCCGGGATATTTCAGGGCGGTATGGTCCTGCAGGGTAATCGGTTTCAGCAGGGTAGTAGTCGGGTTCATAGTATCCATATCCACCCCCCATACCCCGTCCCATGCCTCTACCTCGTCCTCCACCAAAACCTCTTCCAGGTCCCCCCTGGTCGTATCCACGTCCCATTCCCCTGCCGTATCCCATTCCTCTTCCAGCGTACCCTCTGACAAAGCCGGGGGCGTTGAAACCTGCACAGTAACCTGCTCCCCGACCGGTCATCGGACCTCTACCCCATGGTCCACTTTCGTCTCCTCCTGGCATGTTACCACCGCCCCCTACCAAAACCTCGACCCAGAAATCTCCCACCTCTCCCGAAGACCCTTACGAAGAACCTGAAGCCTCTTCCTTATCCTCCCCTGGCGTATCCAAGTCCCATTCCCCCCCCGTATCCCATTCCTCTTCCATAATATCCTCTTTTAAATCCGGGGGCGTTGTAACCTGAACAGTAACCCATTGCTCTT
>JAUVLN010000097.1 GCA_030600725.1 Thermoplasmatota archaeon
TTCGCATCCTTCAGCCCCCATCTTTCCAGCATCATCGACCTGAAGAAGAGGGAGGCCGAGTACATC
This sequence comes from Thermoplasmatota archaeon, assembly GCA_030600725.1. Classification (GTDB taxonomy): domain Archaea; phylum Thermoplasmatota; class Penumbrarchaeia; order Penumbrarchaeales; family Penumbrarchaeaceae; genus JAGLEG01. The sequence goes on from JAUVLN010000097.1 coordinate 67, forward strand.
GGATACGAAAACGCTCCCTACGACGCCCTGATCGATGGATTCGAGCCGTACACCAATACATCCGATATAACGCGCATATTCGGCCATTTCAGGGATAAACTCGTACCCATCGTGAAGAAGATCACAACATCAGGTGTGGAGATCGAGGACTCGTTCCTGAGGCGAGATTTTCCCGTACCAAAGCAGAGGGAAGTCCTTACAGACCTCGTAACCGACATGGGCTACGATCTTGAACATGGGAGGATGGATGTGGTCACCCATCCCTTCTGCACCGGAACACCCAGGGATGTCAGGATAACCACCAGGTTCGACGAGAAGAATATCAAGCCCGCGCTCTTTGCCTGCATCCACGAGGCGGGACATGCGCTGTACGAGCAGGGTTTCCTTGAGGAGAATTACAACACACCTCTTGCAGAGCCGGTATCAATGGGCATCCACGAATCCCAGTCCAGGTTCTGGGAGAACATCGTCGGAAGAAGCCGACCTTACTGGAGGAGATACCTGCCAACCCTGAAAAAGGCTTTCGGGAACCTGGACGACGTCACGCCGGAGATGTTCCACAAGGCGGTGAACAAGGTCGAACCCTCTTTTATACGGGTCGAGGCGGACGAGGTGACGTACAATCTTCATGTCATGCTGCGTTTCGAGATAGAGACCGAGATGATCGACGGAAGGATCGAAACGGATGAGATACCGCAGGTGTGGAATGAGAAGTTCGAAAAATACCTTGGGATCGAGCCCCCAAGCGACGCTTTGGGGTGCCTGCAGGACGTTCATTGGTCCTTCGGTTACATTGGTTATTTTCCCACGTATACACTTGGAAACCTCTACAGCGCCCAGTTCACAGAGAGCATGATCTCGGAGCTCGGAGAGCTGGATGAGATGGTGGAGGGCGGAGATCTCTCCAGGATCCTGGGATGGCTCAGGACGAACATCCACAACCACGGAAGATACTACACTGCTGACCAGCTTGTGGAGCGCGTCACCGGGGGACCGCTTTCGGAAAATGCATTCATCTCCTACGTAAAGAAAAAATATACCGAAATCTACGGGATCACACTGTGATAGAGCGTTCCTTCATGAAGGTGTCGACCTCCAACAATAGCATCCGATCAAGGAGGTTATCCCTTTACTATTACCTTGATCACGGTGTGCCACGGGACAAGCACCGTGTTGAACTTCGTCCTCCTCTTTGACGGATTGAGGTTCACCTTGATGTAAGCGCCCATGTCATCACCCGTTCCGTTGACGCTCTTTTTCTTTCCGTCGTCCAGATAAAGAACCCTTATCTTTCCCAGGTTCGCCATGCATTCACCAATAACAACACTGGTGGGAAGAATATATAAGATTAACCGTTTAATACCGCAAAATTGTCATCATTTCAGTCCTTTCACCGATACAATTCGAGAGGATTGATGATCGAGGGCCCCACCTTTTTGAGCTGAAAGAGGGATACCATCCCCCTGAGAGGGGTTGGAGGGAAGAGGGTTTTGGGCACCCCCAAATGCAGGAGCAGGCCTGATGCAGGGGGGCAAAGGTTCTCCTACTCTCATTTCATTTCGATCCTCCGATCGAACCCGCATTTTTTTCCTTAGCAACAGGAGGAGGACGCCTCCGCAGACCGCGATAAGCATTAGAAACAGTATCAGGAACATCACGATCATGGTATCCGGACCGCCCCTGGTGGCCTTCACATTCTCCGCCTCTCCCAGAACGTTGACGATCACCTCCATACGATCTGATGCGCCGTCATCATCCGTCACAGTCAGGACGACCTTGTATGCACCGGACCCGGAATAATGATGAACGGTGGAGATCCCGGCACCTGAGGTCCCATCTCCGAAGTCCCAGTCATAGATCAACAGGTCCTGATCGGATGGATTATCGATGGACCCGTTCGCCCACAGTGTGACAACATCCCCGACCCGAAAGGTATCATTGGAGATGTACACCATGGCCACCGGGGGGGGATTATCCACGGTTATCCTCCTCTCGGCCGTAAAGGCATCATCGCCATCCGAGACCATGAGCCGTACCCTGTAGCTGCCCCTCCTGGAATAGGTGTGATCAAATTCCATCTGATCGTTGATCACGGTCCCATCCCCCATCTCCCAGACAAGGGTCAGGTCCGGAAGGTCCCCTGCCGTATCATCAATATCAACGGCATGAAAATGGAGGATATCATCCTCATTCACGTATGTGGATGAGACATCGATACTGCAGGAGGGGGCCTGATTTGAAACGTAGATCGTTAGCTCATATGAATCCGAGGCGCCATCGTCATCCACCACAGTGATCACAATGTCGTGGTAACCGGAATCGGAATACGAGGCCTCAAGGGACGCCCCACATATGATGATCCTGCCATCGCCCAGATCATAGGAATACACGAGGGACCCTCTGTCGGACATGGTATCTGTGGCGGATACGTGAAGGGTAAAGTATTCGTCCTCGAATACCTCGGTTGGCGTTGATATCTCCTCTATCTCGGGGGGGACGTTCAGGACATCGACGAGAACCGTGATCTCATCCGTGGCCCCATCATTATCCTTAACGGTGCAGAGGGCATTGTACACTCCCTGTTTCGTGTACGTATGTGTGGCGTCCGGGGATCCATACCAACTGGTTGACGACCCATCCCCGAAATCCCACATGTAAAGCAGAGTTTCCCTGTCCGAATGGGTATCGCCTCCCTTGACAAGGAGATCGAACTCAAGCCTATCATCCTCATATGTCCCAACGAATGAGGATCCGACAAACGCCTCTTCCATCGTCGGTTCCACGTTCTTAACCAACACCACTCCTCCCAATTCACCTACATCACCATACGTATCCTTCACGTAGGCAGTCACGTTGTAAACCCCCCCTCTGGAGAAGGAATGCCATACATGCCTGTTCCTGGAGAAGGGGGTGGACGGGGACCCATCACCCAGATCCCAGCTTATAACCCAATCTCCAGGATCGGACTGCGTATCAAATAGGACCGCCTCGATGTTTACGGATTCATCTTCGGAGTACACCGTCCCGTTACCGTCCCTGGGTCTGGCATAACCCCAGGGTGCGACGTTCTCCACAAGAATCACAATACTCTTTTCGACCGTTACGGTACCATCGCTGCATCCGATATCCACGGAATATATATCGGGTTCCACATATGTGTGTGGGGGAATATCCGGACCTATCCCGATATCCATGGACCCATCCCCCCATGATATCTCCCAGGAGATATTGGCCAGGTCCGACGGTGTGTCCAAAAATATCTTTTCCCCCAACGAGGCCGCCGAATCCATCGGTACCTGGAGGTTCTCCACATCGATCTTTGGTACCATATTCTCCACGAGGATCACCATCGGATATATATCGGCACATATACCGGATGAGGTGACGATCCTGCACCTGATATGCTTGCAACCTTCCTCATGGTACGTTACATTGATGCGTCCCACGACCGTGCTGCGGTCCCATATGTTGTCCCCGTCCAGGTCCCACAGATATTCGGACACATCCCCTTCACCTTCCGCAACAACGGTTATTGTTGAATCCTCCAGGGGGGTATCGTCGGTCACTGACCAATCGGGGATCCCCAGGGGATCGCTATCCGGATGATCCACGACCACCAGCTGATCGAGAACGGGGCCATCCATCAACTGTATCAAACCGTCAGGCCACCAGACCTCCAAACTGTAGATACCGGTTACATCTCCCAGGCCGAAGTGGACCACGTCACCCTGCTGATGGGCATGTCCGGTTCCAGCCCTCACCTCCCGGATCATGATCCTATCCTCACCCCCAGATCCATATCTGAGGATGATCCTGCCACCGATCCCATTCAGGTTCTTCCCACTCCCATTGAGCTTCACCGAAAGCCAGCTGTTCGATCCCGTCCCCTGGTTCTCGTAGAGCCTCATCCGATATCCGGTCCATGCGGAGCCGTCCCATGTATCCCCACCTCCTGTTATGAGGTCCAGATCGCCGTCGTTGTCGTAATCGAGGAAAAGGTTTGCATACGTATCCGAGCCCTTGATACCGAATGCATCCGTTACATCCTCGAATTCGGTCCCATCCGGCCTTCCTTCCACTGTGGACCTCCCTTTGTTATGATAGAGATGGGGGGTGGTATAGGGGAGGTTGTTGTAGACCTGGGGAATGTAGATGTCCTGCCATCCATCGTTATCATAATCGCCTATGGTAACACCCGAGAAGGTCTGGTCGCCCTGGTAAACGCCCTGTCCGCCTATTGGCCATATGGGGATCCCCGATCCACGTCTATGGTCGGTAAATGAATATCCGGGGGCCCCATCATTGATGTATAGCTTGGCATCATCGCAGACATATCCCCTGATATCGTACCAGTTGCCGATATAACCCACATATTTATGAACGAAGTCCGATGTGAAAATATCCAGGTTGCCGTCGTTATTCAGATCGGCCCAGGCTGAGCCTATAGTATGGCCGTACGTTGGCCCCCACCAGTATTGACCATATACACTACCTGCTGTGGAATCGTAGTATAATTCCGTATCGTACAGGCCGGAACAGTTACGAAGCCTACCCTCCTCGGTGAAGGTACCATCCCGCTGGTTGACGAAAAGATGGTTCTCCCGGATCCTGTAATGGGACACATATAGGTCCTGCCAACCATCGTTGTTGAAATCTCCCCATGTTGAGCCCCTGCTGTAGAAATTCTCGGAGGTGGGTTTCATACCGACCTCTGCCGTCACATCTGAAAAATGCGAACCGTTATTTCCGAGAAAAAAGTCCCGATAATAGATCGGATCTCCGTCGTTGTAGTCCTCCCCGCACTCGATATAAAGGTCCAGGTCCCCGTCCCTATCGTGGTCTGCCCAGGAAGCTCCCATCGTTATCCCCAAGTTTTCCCAGGACCCCAGAAGGGTTGATGAAACATCCTCCAGATAGTGATCGGGGGCGCCCTGATTCCTCCAGATCCTATCGTTGGTCCCTTTGCTGCACCCCTGAAAAAGATCGAGGTCGCCATCCCCGTCGAAATCTCCCCAGACACCGTTTCTGGCTCCTGATGTGGAGTTCCTGAAAACATCGGTCCTCAGATCATATGCGTAATCCGGAGGGCCGCTGTTCATGTACAACCTGTACCCGTTGACAAGCAGGTCAACGTAACCGTCATCGTTCCAGTCCGATGCGGCGATGAAATTCGGCCTCCCCAGGTCATCAAACCTATCCGGGGCCACGTCCGAGAAGCCGGAGAAGAACGGATCGCCATCGATGGGAGTTTCAAATATTACAAGAGCCCATGCAAGGAGCAGAATAACGGCAGAAAGGGCTCGATATCTCATGACAACCACCTGTTATGTGAAGTTGTCCCGAGTTCAAGTATATTTCTGTTTGAGAGACAATTTTGGTCGAAGGGGGTGCAACTCCTGAGCCGCACAGCCGCGTGTTAAGTGACGCGAACGGAGCAGTAGCAAAGTGAGAATGCAATGAGGCAAGCCACCAAATGTGGCGAAGAGTCGGAGTGCCAATTGATAAACATATTGTATCAACACAGTGCCTCCTTCTTTCCTTTGATTTTAAATGAATATCATCTTTTCAACGAGATCATGTAATTATTATCACTTTGATTCATCACATCAATTCTTTCGGAGTGATTTCGAATATCTCTTTCATTGACCTTTATTAATCTAATTGGAAAGATAATATTTGAGTTCACAAGTTCATTTAGCGAAGCAGATCTTGATATGTTTGAATGCAACAATGCTTCTATTAACCAACATGTAACTTTCTCATTTTCTGTATTAATAATGTTTCCTTGTTGATATTCCAACCGTCTGTCAGTTTCTGTTAGTACATCCCAATCTCTGAATGTTCTTATTACAAGACTAGTTGCTCTTTCTACAGTTTCACGATCACCGAACTGCTCCTTTACTCTTCTCTTGATTTGAGAGCTTGTTACCTTGCCTTGAAGCTTCAGTAAACGCCCCACATTGTTAGCCACTACTGTCCAGAAAGGATAAACAGCAGAAATCATCCCCCAATGAATAATTATATGTTTTTTATTCGGAAGATCCTTCAACAGTTCAATTCCTTCCGCCCTGAGTTCACTTATTTCATTGTTGTCATTAACCCATACATTCATCAGTATTGATATGATTTTATCACGGTTACTTCTAACCGATTTGCTTTCAATTGATATTTCATTTTTCAGATGATTTTGTAGTTCTTTATTAATCATTGATCTATCCTTTCCACTTATCACAAGGTTGGAAGTAAAGTCAAACCATTCCAGTCTAACTCTTTGACTGAAACCAACCTGTTTTTCTCTATGATTCATGTTTATTCCTCTCGATCTTGATGAACGGTACCACTACTTCTTCCAACGAAATGCCACCGTGGCATACAGTCGTTTTCCCTTCTAAACCAAAAGCCCGGCGTTCTGGAGCAATCAGGGGGAAATAGGAATCAGGCAATCCAACCGGTTCCCATTCATGAGTTTTCGGAAACTGTTTTTTAACATGTTTTCGGAGATTTGCATCTTGATAAATTCTTACCCTTTCCCCTCGAAGATCAGCAACCGATCCCTCAGCTGGTCGTCCAATACCGGTTGCTTCAACATTTCCATGATCAGAGGTTAAATAAAGATCAAATCCTCGATCCAGTAGATAATTTATAAGATCTGAGATATAACCATTTTTCGTCCATTGACGCAGTTGATTATGCATACCAGCAGTACCCAATTCCATCCCGTGCATGATCCTATCTACCTTATCTATCACAAGCCCGGCAGCTTTTATTCGATGATAGGAAAGTTTTTCCCTGACGTCATCAATGCTTCCATCACCCAGGTTCTTCAGGTAAACTATCTCATTCTTTGATATTCCTTGGTCCATCCAGAACTTGGACCATAAAGCCGGCTCTCTATCCGTTCTATCGATGCTGTTTGGAAAAAATAATGGTATGGTTCCTGCAAATATTGCCTGACGTGAAACGGAAGTCAGAGTAGGTACCCATGTGAATACAGTGTGCTCTTGAAATCTTAATCCTGGTTGTTTTAGGACCAGTCCTTCTCGGATCGTTATCCATTGGTCAAGAGAAAGGCCATCAACGACAAGCAATGCAACTTTTTTCTCATTATCAACTTGATATGCTACTGAGCGATTGATGTGGTGTAGCATCACTGGTGGTAAAGGTGGCTGATTTATCAATCCGGAATATCTATTTATTAGCCATGAAGTGAATGATTCATCTATCTTTTTCTTCATATCCTCAATTGTTTCTTTGATTCCTATCTCATCTTTATGGTATTGGTAAATCAATTCGGCCCATATTTTTGCGAAATCCAACCAAACCTGATATCTTGAATCAATATCCGGTATTTTTGATTCCACATTCTTTATCAGTTTCATTATTCTGTCATTTGAGATATGGCTTGAATCACATTTGATACCGATGCTCATCCAAGTTTTTGAAAGATCCTCTGAATGGGGGACGGGCTTCATCATTCCTTCAAGGAAAAGATTGTCAAGGTAAATTCTGACATCATCATCTCCAAAAGGTATGTTCAAATAGCTTATTT
>JAUVLN010000184.1 GCA_030600725.1 Thermoplasmatota archaeon
CCATTCGAGATAACGGTCAAGCCCGTGAATGATGATCCGATCAGAACGCTGGAATCCCTGCCTACCTTATACGCATTCGAGGGATCCGAGGAGAGCGTTATCGCGGACCTTGATGACCATGAGCTCTTCGAGGATGTTGACGGGGACCACCTATCGCTTTTGCTGATCCCGGATCTGTCGGGTTTGATATACGACTACGATGAATCCGCAGGATTCGAGATAGAATGGGTGAGATCCTCCAATGAACTGGTGGTCAAGATGGATCGCCTCTCGGACTGGAACGGGATAGTTGAGGTTACCATGTACGCGACGGATAAGGCGGAATGGAACCTGGTAAAGAATCCGAGGATCAAATTCCTGGTGGAGGTCCTTAATGTCAATGATGAGCTCAGCTGGCTGACCATAGAAAACCAGTATGTGAACGAGGACCAGGGCGAGACCAATGTTATGGAACTCACACAGTATCTTGTGGATATCGATAACGGTCTCGGGGATTTCACGATCGTCAAGGTCGTGCAAACGAATCGAACCTTTGTGGATTTCAGGGTTACACCGATGGACGATGGCACACATATATTGTCCTTCCAACCGCTCGTGGAGAACTGGAACGGCTGGAGTACCATTGCCCTTTCAGCAACTGACGGTGAGTTCACCGTGGATACAAAGATAAACGTGCTGATCCAGGAGGTAAACGATCCCCCTTCGGTAGAGATCGTGAGGCCGTTGGAAAACGCTCTCATCGATCCGGGGCTCTTCTCTATCATGGGTATTGCCGATGATATCGAGGGAATCCAGTGGGTGGAGATATTCTGGAACGATGATTGGGTAAAGGCCGTGGGAACCAACAGTTGGGGAATAACCCTGATAGCCGAGGGGATGGATGTCCGACAGGAAGACAAGACCATCCAGGTAAGGGCCTGGGACGGTGAAACGTATGCGGTGACCGAGGTAGCTATCAGCATCGATAGGGTAGTTGAAGAAATTGATATGGATGTCGACGGAGACGGATGGCTCTACATGGAGGATGATTTCCCCGAAGATCCATCCGAATGGATGGATACCGACGGGGATGGTGTCGGTGATAATCAGGATCTTTTTCCGACGGTCAAGGGCTGGATAAAGGACTCTGATAAGGACGGTTTTGCGGATGAGGGTGCGGACACACACATTTACGATCCGATGCTATGGAATGATAGGGATGATAATGGTGTCAACGACGGAGAAAGGATCATGAAGGATGGCGATTCCGGAGATGTTGATGAGACCAGCTATGCTGTCCCGATAACCCTGTGGATACTTGCTGCATTGGCTTTGTTGGTAAGCGCTGCAAGCGGATATGCTCTTGTAAACAAGACCAGGGCGTCAAAAGATCCCAAGAGGATGGCCAGGTATCAATCAGCCCAGCAGAGGAGGAGGGAGAAGGTCCATGACATAATGGAGAAGCTCCCACTGGCTCGCCTCTCCGACAGGATCCCGTTCCTTGGTGAGTTTGGCTCCGATTCGAACAAACCCACACTCACCCCCGCATCCCTGAGATACGGGCCATCCCCAACTCCCGTGCGGCCGGCTTTTAGACCAGGGGTTCCGGCATTGGGTAAGCCCACGATGGCCGCCCTTCCCCCACACAGCGGTGGTGTTGTGATCAGACCCGGGATCCCTCCCGGGGCTGCTCCCCCAAGACCTGTCACCCCCCAGATGGTGAAACCCATTCAACCCGGTCGCAGCAATTAGAGACATCAAAGGTTCATAGGGGCCTCATTTCCCGGGGATCATACGGGTCATTACATATCGTGAAGACACCGAGGAGGCCATGGATGAAGGGTAAGGTCCGAAATATGTGTTCGTGATAAGGCAACTCTATGTATATATACTAGGAAAACGCGAGTACATAGAAGATTTATATATACTTTTACTATTTTCATAGTCAAGCAGGGAAAGGACCTGCTCCAAGTTGAGGTATTTCAGCTATTGGAGGAAATATGATGACGAAATTCTTGGCCCTAGCATTAGTAGCGGTTTTCCTTGTTAGCGGTCTTGTCTCCCTGCTATCGGAGGGGAGTGGAGAGGTGACGAATTCCCTGTACGATAATGGGGGCATTCAGCTTGACGGAGGGGAGATCAGGATACCCACCAACGGTGGTATTGATACTTCATATTACGTCAAGGTAAATCGGGATGTTCCCATCTCCGACGCATCAATAGATATCAGCACATATGGATCTGCCGAGGGAAATGCCTTGATGGACCCCTATCTGGACGTTGGTCTTGATGGTAATGCCGAATGGGAATACACCGGTACCGGATACGGAAAATTCGGTGAGCAGACCTATCTAACTACCGGAAGGGTCAAGAACACAGCCGTAATGTCATCCTCCTCTGGTGGTTCAAATGCAGTGAACTCAATATATATTCCCGATGATTCTACAATAACGGGTGCAACGATTGATATGAGAGGAAGATACAATCCTGCTAATTTGGAAAGTTTCAAAATTCAGGATGACCCCGATCAAGTTAATGTCAAGGGCTTTGCCATGGAGTATGGGGACATTGATGATGATGGATGGGAGGATATCGTTGTAACCGATACAAGGAATAACCGTATTGTATGGATGGAGAATCCCGACGGGGAGAAGACCGTGAACTGGACAGTTCACACTATATATTCAGGAACCTATGCAATCAATTGTTTGGGATTGGATATAGCTGACATGGATGGTGATGGAGACATTGATGTTGTGGTATCGAGCGCGAATATAAATGATCCCTATTATGCCTACTACTGTCGCGGTTCCATATCGTATTTCAGTAATAATGGAGGGTCATCATGGTCAAGATATTCATTCGGGACATATAACAGATATAACCATTATGGTGGACGGGTTAGGATCGCCGATATAGATAAAGATGGAAATCCTGATGTCGTTGTCGCACCATGGTATTATTATTATTCATATTACAGTAACTGGATCACTTGGTACAAGGCCCCTTCCAATCCAAATACCGCATATGGTTGGTCTGCAAAATCCATTGGATCGGCGCCATATTACTATATGTACATTTACAATGCCATGGATGTAGGCGATTTCAATGGCGATGGATATATTGATGTCGCGGTAGGAATGTCCTCACATTATTCATGGGGGAACAGTTACAAGGGATTATATATCTACACAAATCCGAAAACGACGTCAGGGACATGGTCTAGATCTCGGAAGGACAGTGGAGTAGTCCAGTCTTATGCTCTCGAGACCGCCGATCTGGACAATGACGGTGATGTGGACATTCTCCTGGGCTCCTACAGTGATAGCAACCTCTACTCCTACGAGAATTCCAACAGTGGTTCCACGTTCACGAGAAGGACCATCGATAACAATATGCCAAGCCCCAGATCGATCATCGCAGTAAAGGCCAATAACGATACAAAGATGGATATCATAGCGTCAGGAGGTTCCAGCGTATTCAGCGTCAAACTCTACACACAGAATTCAATGACTTCATGGAACAAGAAGGAACTCGCGAAAGACATCGTACAACCTCAATGCTTTGCCCCGTATGATTATGACAAAGACGATGACATAGACATCATGGTATCAGGCCATGGCGCCTGTCAATTTTCCTTACTGGAGTGTAAGAACCAATCCACCACCACCTATGAGGAATTTGTGATCACAGATGGGGGAATTAAGGATATTACATCAACCGAACCAAATGATTTCGATGGTGATGGGGATATTGATCTGGTATTCGTGGCGGAGTCATCTGGTTTTGTGGGCATCTGGATCAATGATGGAACTCCTTTCGATGGCCCAGGAGAGATCATCCATGTTGGATCTATGGGCAATCCCTCCTTGGTATTCTGGGGTGACGTGAACGGTGATGGTCATCAGGATGTTATCGTTTATGGTAAAGGGGGATTGGTAAACTGGTTCGAGAACCCGGGTAATCTAGTAGATGAATGGAACAGGTATCTGGCGTTAAGTGGGTTCGACTTGGGACAGACGATCACATATAGTTTCTGGGCGGGGGATATAGATGGTGACGGCAAATGCGACTTCGCCATCAGCCGTTACGGTTGGAGCGGAGGTCTGATTGCATGGTATAGATCACCTTCGGACCCGAGGACAGACACCTGGCAGGGATACAACATCGCACCGGGTGCGAGCTATTGTAGGGGCATATGGGGAGACGATATGGATAATGATGGGGATATCGACATCCTTGCGGTGATGGGCACCTATGGATCAGGCACTGCAGTGTATTATAAAAATTCGAACCCAACCGCCACATGGTCATCTGTTGGGATAGGGGGGAGCATGTATTATCCTGAAACGATCAGGACCGTTGTGAGAAAAGATGGTTATCGTGATGTTGTCACAACAGAGTATTACCCATACTCATCATCATATCAGAGGGTTAGGTTCTGGAAATATAATGGAGGTACGTCTTACTCTGGTGTCATTATGAGATCAGGAGCTTCTTTCCATGTTGCCACGCATGATATTGGTAATGATGGATATGGTGATATATTTTTCAATATGGGGGATAACATTTACTGGTACGAGGAAAGAGACCTGCTAGTAGATGGTTTCGACCTGCATAAGACAATTTCCCATACTGGTACCGTAGGCCTTACGATCGCAGACCTGGATCAAGATGGCCTTCCTGACATCATATCCGCATCAATGAAAGGCAATGAGATCCGGGTATGGAGGATGAATGTCACATATCCCGAAGACATCGGATTGGATGTGGGAAACGATGAGTCAACAGTTGATTTTTCACACCCCGGTGTTTTCAAAGATCTGCATCTGGTCAATATTAGTCAAGGTCTTCAGGATTACGTTGATACCAATCCCGCATCTGCCGTTACAACGGACAGATGGGGGAACAACCTTGTTGCGGTCTCTATGGAGTTTGTTTTCCAATCAAAGGGCAGGATAACCCTGGAGGGGATCCAGATAACATACGAGACCACCGTGACTGTCACTCATGATGGGGATAACGTTCCCCTGTATAAGGTGATAGAC
>JAUVLN010000014.1 GCA_030600725.1 Thermoplasmatota archaeon
AATATTCTTCATGGGAGGGGCCCTGGTCACGATCTACGTAGTTTCGATGGGGGGCATCCTGCTTGAGATCTCGACGAAAAAGAACCGTGCCCTCTACGCAGGGGCCGCAGGTGCCGGAAGCATCATCCCAGCGATGTTTTCAATGATCGGTGGGTGGATGATCATCAACTTCGGCTTCAATGTATTCTTCATAGTATTTGCGATCGTCGTTGCCAGTTCATTGATCTTCATCAATAGATTGAATTGCAGAAAATAGAATTTAAGATGGGATCTATTATGTTAAAGGGAGTGAAAGAAAATGAGTGTATCCATACCTCCACTGATCTCGATAGGGACAATAAGGACGCCATACACTGTAACTGCACCTTATCAACCGGTAAAAGAGGATAAAGGAGATTTCCGGATCGTCATTGGGCCAGAATATCAAGATGGGTTGAAGGAGCTATCCAGATTCCAATATATCTATGTGATATACTACATCCATCGCATGGAAAAAGAGGTATCGATGGTTATTTCGCCTTCCTGGACCGACGGTGCAAGGGTGGGCGTATTTGCCAGCAGGTCTCCCGTTCGCCCCAATCCCATTGGAATAAGTATTGTCAGGATCAAGAAGATAATTAACAACGAGATCCATACTTCTGGGCTGGACGTGTTCGACGGCACACCTCTACTGGACCTGAAACCATATATCAAGGATCTGGACGTGAGGGAAGATGCAAATTACGGGTGGATGGAGGATCTGCCTGACAGGGAACATTTGATCCTTCACATCAAAGGCATTCCTCACGATCACTAGTGTTCCTCTGTGTCCTGTACCGTGGACGGAATGTCAGATGATATCATCGATCTCCGCTTTATGGTAAGAAGAATTATAATGTGGTTATATCATTACTTTCAGTGAGTTGATCTATATGGAAAATTCAGCAGAAAAAGTGGGTATGCCCCTGTTGGGCGATCTGTTCCCGACAATGAACGTTCAGACCACGCGTGGAAAGATCGAACTCCCCGGCCATTTTGCCGGGAAGTGGTTCGTTCTCTTCAGCCACCCGGCCGATTTCACGCCTGTCTGCACGACGGAGTTCGTCGCTTTTCAGAAGAGATATGGAAGCTTCAAGGAGTTGAACTGCGAGCTTATCGGCCTGAGCGTGGATCAGGTATTCGCCCATATCAAGTGGGAGGAGTGGATCAAGGAGAATATGGACGTTGAGATAGAGTTCCCGATAATCGCCGATACCGGATCGGTGGCGGAGAGGCTCGGCCTTGTCCATCCGGGAAAAGGGACCAATACCGTCAGGGCTGTGTTTGTGGTGGATGCCGAGGCGAAGATAAGGATCATGCTCTACTACCCGCAGGAGCTGGGCAGGAACATGGATGAGATCCTGCGAGTGGTGAAGGGCATGCAGATATCCGATAAGAACAAGGTCGCCATGCCTGCCAACTGGCCCAACAACGAGATCGTCGGCGATCACGTGATCATCCCACCTGCAACCGATGTCAAGACCGCAAGGGAGAGGCTGGATCGGGCCAGGGCGGGAGAGTTCGAGTGCTTCGACTGGTGGCTATGTCACAAGAAATTGAATGAATAAGATATTGAATATATTCAGGAAAAGCGTTTGGGACGCTTTTGGCCCTTATGCGGTATGATCTCTACCGATCCATAACACTGGAGGACGTAGCAATGGCCGGTAAGACCAATATTGGGATAATAATATGTGATCGATACAGTGCATGTGCTGGCGGAAAGTGTCTGAGGTCCTTGCGCAGTAGAGAAGGCGCTTTCAGCAGATATGGCGAGGATGAGGATGTCGAATTGGTTGGCTACACCACCTGCGGCGGCTGTCCCGGGGGGAACATCGAACATGCGCCGGAGGAGATGATCAGAAATGGTGCCCGGGTAATTCATCTGGCAACCGGCATGGTCGTTGGATATCCTCCCTGTCCCCATCTGCAACATTTCCGGGACTTCCTCGGGGAAAGATACCAGATAGAGGTTGTGATAGGAACCCATCCGATTCCCCAGAAATATTTCAAGATCCATACTGAACTGGGAACCTGGGACACACCTGAATGGGATGAGATGGTCCGACCCACGCTGGCCGATGAACGAACAAGGCTTGACTACGATTGAAACCGAAGGCCAAATGGATCGCCTTAACCGGTTTTGATAGAGTTGACGCCCCGGTTCAAATAAGTTCCTCGATACTTTCGAGTATTTCCTCCACGGTTATAAGACAATCCTCTGCCTCCTCCCTTGATATCGTTCTCCTATCGTCCCCTATCCTGGTATTCCCGTAGAAATCGACATTCCTTATCTCCCAGAGCTCATCGATCCGGTCTCCGTATGATATGAGGAGTTCCTTCGCCCTCTCCCTCCTGGCGAAATGTGATCTCCTGTCCCCTCCGTTCTTGATTTTGAGAAGGGATATCGTGGCGGATTCAAATGCCTGATATGAGAGGCCGGCAACCCCCACGAAATCTCCAAGATCGAACAGCTTTCGTGCCGAGGACAACAATCTCCTGGCCCTATCAAGATCTATTTCAACCATATCCTATCTCCTCTTCTGGATAGTTCCTCATCCATTTTCTCAATTTCTTCTTTAAGGTCGTCATATTCTACGATCTCACGTTTCGATACGGTCTCACCCTTGAACATGATCGATCCGATCTCACCCAGGGTCACCATTGCCACCCTCTTGAAATATTCCCCGCTTTCATCGTTGAGCTGAATGGATCTCGATAGGTTGTCCTTACATGACCTCAGGCGGGATATCAGGTAGGATGAGTCGATATATTCCAGCTCCGATCTGGCCCGGAAAAGGGCGCCGTCCCCGGTCAATGAGATGCCGAAAAGAACCGCATCCAATATCGCCAGATCTCTGGGTAAAAGGAATTCCTTTTCTTCACAGCTGTGGATCTCTATCCTCAGATCAGGGAGGAATTCCCTTGCGATCCTCCTGATCTTCTTGATCGATTCCTCATTATCATACACGGCAAGCAGGTCGATATCGCTATCCTTCGATGCGACCCCTCTCGCATGGCTTCCGAACAGGATCAGGGTGGATATATCTCCCCTTCCCGATAGAAGCAGGGAGATTGTGTTTCTGATCGAGGGTTTCACCCGCATGTAATCCTCATTGTTGAAAAGTGAAAAAAGAGGCAAAGCGATAGGAGACGAGGTATTTATCCGTACGAGAGATCTGCCGTTATTACGAGATCTCCTTATTATTCCGATATGATCCAAACTCCTGAGGCCTCTGTGAACATTTGCCCTTGATGTGTCCATGCGCCTTGAGATCTCCGAAATGGATTGATATCTAAACGGACTCCGATACAGTATTCTCAGTACCCTGATAGATGTTTTGGATCCAATATTATCCATGGTGTATCTTTTATTTGACATTTGTTTCATATTTGGTACACTTCAATTGAGTATTTGCTATTATCGTATTTAGAAGTATCGGAAGGTCAGGTTTTACGTGGTTGGACCATTCTCTGCGCTTATTTTTCCTACACCTGAATGATCCTATTGGCCATAACTATTAAGTACCACTTGAATATTATGGTCATTTACTGTAATATTGTGGTGTTGCCCCATGACAAAACAACCCCCATGCTGCCCTCCCGATTTCCCCCCACCAAGGTGGATACGCCTCAGGAATTACGTTAGAGCTCTCCGGTTCCCGACCAGATGGATGATAATCGATCTCATCGGTGAGGGGAAAAAGAGCACCAAAGAGATCCACGAACATCTCAACAAAAGCGGTGAGGAGCTGACCAGGTCCGGCTTATACTATCATCTTTCCGAGCTGAAGAACGCACAGATCATTGAGGTGGCCCAGTATCTGGAGGAAGGTGGTGGGGCACCCGAAAAGGTGTGGAAGTTGAAAACCAAGAAGATCACCATCGATCTGCTGGAAACTAAGGATAATATCTGATCGGTGGTCAAATGAATATCACAGCGATCGCTATCAATCTCATCGCCATGATCGGCCTTATGATCGCCTTCTACAGGAACCGGGAAAAGGCTATCAGGTCCCTGAAGGTGGCTGTAAAGGGCTTCATCAAAATGCTTCCAATGGTTCTGATCATCGTCCTTGGGATCGGCCTCCTTCTGGGGCTTGTGCCTACCAGTACGATCTCACAGTTCGCGGGAGAACAGTCCGGGTTCTGGGGGGTATTGATCGTGGGCCTCCTTGGCGCCGTCCTATTCATCCCGGCTCTGCTCTCCTTCCCCCTTGCCGCGTCCCTTCTGGACGGGGGCGCTTCCGTATCCGTTGTTGTCGCCTTCATCACCACGTTGACCATGATAGGAACGGTCACATTGCCCCTTGAGATCAGGGAGCTGGGGAAGAGGATGGCCCTCCTTCGGAATGGGATGAGCTTTCTCATTGCGATCATCATCGCCTATATCATGGGGGCGATCCTGTGAACCCGGATCAGAAGAAGAAGGAGAAGAAGGGCATGAGGCGGGATCTGATCATTCTTCTCCTGCTGCTTATTGCCACCCTCCTGATCATCATCGTCCTCCCTGAAAAGGAGAAGGGGGTGTCGGATGCGTCGTGGGATTTCCTGATAGAGATGATGTTGATCCTCCCTGCCATAATGGTCATACTGGGCCTTTTTGCCGTATGGGTGCCGAAGAAGTTGATCGGAAAGTATCTGGGCCACACATCCGGAATAAAGGGGATCATCCTTGCCTTGATCCTTGGAGCGTTGCCAACGGGCCCCCTCTATATCGCGTTCCCGATGGCTGTTGCCTTGCTTGCAAAGGGTGCCAAGAGGTCCAATATCATCATCTTTCTTTCAGCATGGGCCTGCATCAAGATACCGCAGGAGATGGTTGAACTACGGTTCCTGGGGCTGGAATTCATGTTGCTTAGACTGGCCCTTACCATCATCTTCGTTGTAGTGATGGGGGTTACCATCGAGAAAATAATGGAATTGAGCGATAAAAAAGCAAGCAGATCTTCAGGAGTGTGATAAACCATGGTAGGTATCGTAAAAATAAAGAACTTTATCTTATCGCCATTAATAAAATGGATTATTATGCATCCCAAGATAATGGAATCAAAATTATTCTTGAAAGCAATGTTTATATTCCCTTCAAAAATAAGCAAAACCTATGATGAAAAAATGGTTGGCAGTGGCCAAGACCTCCATAAGGCCATGGATCAGGGGTTGAGGCGGATCTTCAATAAGCCGCAGAAAATTCTAGACCTATGCACAGGAACCGGTTTTGCATCATTAGAAGTTGCCAAGGTTTTTCCATTGTCCTCGATCGATGCAATAGACCAAATTACGGAAATGCTGGATATTGCACGAAAGAAAGCACGAGAAAGCGGCATTCAAAATATTGACTTCAAGGTAGAAAATGCAGCAAAACTGAATTATGAGGATAACGAGTTTGATCTCATCGTAACCTCCAATGCCCCGATCTACTTATCGGAAGCGGTTCGTGTATTAAGACCCGGGGGCCTTCTACTTGTCGTCTATTCGTTTGGAGGAGAGGTATTTCTGCATTTAAATGCGGAGGTGGATCAATACTTCAACAAAAATGGGATTGACCTATTAGAAATGAAACGCATAGGAAACGGAGCATATGCTCTTGGACAAAAAATCAATGATCAGGGAGGAATAGATAATGCAAATCTTTGATCTAAAGTCTCAAGGTGCTCATCCCTTTGAAGAACGGGAAAAAAATATCATTTACAATGTCGAAGAATTTAAAGTAAGAATTATCAAGCTGCCGGCAGACGGTAAAATACCTGATTGTAATATGCTCTCTTACGTTATGTTCTATGTTATTGACGGTAGTGTGGATGTAACGGTAGATCAAGAAATGAAATCAATTAATGAAGGGCAGTGCCTCATTAGCGAGCCCGCAACCATATCGATGAGATCTACAGATGGTGCAAGAATAATGGGCATTCAGATAACTGCAAGAAAAGGGGTATGATCATGTTTTTGGAGAATATACCAAAGGCAATTGGAATGGTCTATGCTGTCGTTGCTCTGCTCATTCTGGCCTATCTGTTCAACAAGGACAAATTCAATAGAAAGATAGGATATGTGTTCCTTGTTATCTCGACAATGATCGGGTTTCTGATATTTGCGCCCATGTTCCCGTATCAATTTCAGCTTCTTGTACTGCGGGATACGGAAAAGCTTGGAGCGCCGATCCCCATCGTTCTTGTGGGCTTCCTTCTGTTCATTGTTCTCACATTCGTCTTCGGGAGGATCTTCTGTGGGTACATCTGCCCGATCGGCGCCATACAGGAGCTGGGATATATTATTCCCGTCAAGAAGTTCAAGATCAAGAACAAGAAGGCGACAATGGTTTTCAGAGGAGTATTTACTGCCGGATTGATAGTTGCAGGCCTCTTCTTTTCCGTAGGGCTTTTGAACTTTACCGGGGTCAATTACTTTTTCAACCTCAATATCTCCTCCATATTCTTTTACGTATTTCCGGCCCTGCTGATCGTGGGCACCTTCGTCTATCGGCCCTTCTGTCGTTTTCTGTGCCCTTACGGGGTTTTCCTGTCACTGGCCTCCACAAAAGGCCTCTTCAAGCTCAGGCGAAATGATAAATGCATTGATTGTAAAAAATGTGAGAAGGCATGCCCGACCAATGAGGCTGGAAGAGATGATCTGAAACAGGAATGTTACATGTGCAACAGGTGCAGGGACGCCTGTCCCGTTAATGCGATCGATCATAGCAGGAAGGGATAATGAAATTAAATCACGGACGAGGAGGGAGCGGTTGAAAGGACCATGCTGATCGATCCTGTATCTGAAGGATGAGAAAATGAAAAAGGAATACGGTTTCACTGCAAAGATCTACGACCCCATGCTGTATCTGGCCCTCAACCCTATCAGAAAAGCCGTAATGAGGGAGCTGGTCGACCATGAGGAGAGCAGGATACTGGACCTCTGCTGCGGCACCGGAAATCAGCTCAAGATGCTTTCCAGAAACGGTTTCAAGAGCCTTCACTGCCTTGACCTCTCCGAGCAGATGCTCGAAGTGGCAAGGAGGGGAGATCATTCGATCAGGGTCCACAGGGAGGATGCGGCGAGAACCGGCTTCAGGGATAACGAGTTCGATATCGTGATCCTGAGCTTTGCACTGCATGAGAAGGATCGTCAAACCCAGGAGAATATCCTGCAGGAAGCTCATCGGATACTGGGAGATGACGGTTTACTGCTTGTCGTGGATTATATCTTCGATGAGAGGACCTCGGGCCCTGGAAGGTTCGGGGCCACCACGATAGAGAGGATGGCCGGGGGAGATCATTATTCCAATTTTAAAAGATATAAACAGGGCGGCGGATTGTCGACGATAATAGATGGAAAGATGTTCAGTTATGTGAAAAGCACCCGTAAGGCATACAGCGTTGTGACGATCTCCACATACAGGAGACGTGAGCCCTCCTGAACGCTTTCAAATATCATCTTCCGGATCTTTACATGTTCTCTTCTCGTAGATATACAGTGAGAACGCAGTGATTGCGATCACCACTATGGTGACAACAAGGATAGTGAATCTCAATTCATAGAATATGGTTGTTAATTTAGGCTCGGTCTTGAGCACCAATCTCTGGTCATATTCGATATTATGGTCATCCTCCTCTATGGTGAATGTCAGTTCAATTGAGCTCTCTTTTGACCTGCTCGGCTCCTGCCTTACGGCGATAGTGATGTTCTTCGCCTCACCCTTGGTCATGGTAATGGAACTCTCGTAAGTGCTGATATCAATATGGTTGGAGTTGCAGGTAATATCCAACAGGACGAGGATGTCTGAATTTCCCCTGTTCACCATCAATATCTGAAAGGTCACCCTCTCCCCCACCTTGGCCAGGATCTCTGGATTATTACACCCGATATAGAGTTTATAGAAGGGTATTACGTCTATGTGACCTCTGACGATCTCTATCTGGCCGGTACCATTGCCGTTGGAATAGGCCCACGTCCCCCAGACCTCCAGATCGAGGTCATCCTCCGATGAGGTGTTGATCGGAACCCTCACCTCGATCCGGGTGGAATAATGGTCGATCTCCCTGGTGAAGTTCAACTGTGGTATTCTGGTAACCTCCCACCAATGGGCTTTCGTCTCCAGTGTTACAGAGCAGAAGATATCATTGGCGAGGTATTCCGGGAGATCACATAGGACATCGAGTTCAAAAGAGACGGCTCCATTACTTCCGGGAGAGACATCTACCTCCCTGTCATCAGCATCAAGGATCAACCGGATGGTGGGTGTGCCGAGATCACCTTCGCTTTCAGTGGGGGCTCCATGAACTGAATATATATTGGTCAGCGTAATGGATATCAGGGATATGATAAAGAGGGAGAGCAGACTCGTTCCCATCAATGATCTCATTGAGAACAGTAGTATGGATGGGCCTTAATTAAATTTGGCCGAAAGAAGCTGAAAACCTCGGTGATATTTGCTGGATCAGTACTCATTCCAGCTCTTTATCGGAATATCATCCAGGTCCATTATCTCGAGGGCCTCCATGAGCCGCTCGGTCAAACGGAGGTTGGTAAGCAGAGGAACGGAGTTATCTATCGCAGCCCTCCGTATCAGGTAATCGTTGGAGAGCTCCTCCTCCTCGTTGTTCTTGGGGATGTTGATCACCAATCCGATCTTCCCCTTCTCGATGTGATCCAGGCAGTTCTGACTCCCACCCTCGGAGGGCCATCTGAGGGTCTCCGCATCGATACCGTTCGCCCTCATCGACCTGGCGGTCCCCGCGGTGGCATAGAAGGTGTATCCCATCCCCTCCATCTTCATGAGGAGCGGCAGGAATGCCGCCTTGGTCACGGGCGGCCCCGAGGATATAAGGGCAACCTTCTTTTTAAGGGTCAGCCCCACCGATCTGAGCGCGGCAAGCAGCGCCCCCTCCATATCGTCCCCGAGGCATCCCACCTCTCCTGTGGAGGCCATTGCGACCCCCATGGTGGGGTCGGCCCCTTTCAGCCTGGAGAATGAGAACTGGGCCGCCTTAACCCCCACCCGATCGAGATCCAGTGACGACCCCTCGACCGGCTCCACATCCTCATCCAGGATCGCCCTTGTGGCGATCTCGATGAAGTTCCTCTTCAGCACCTTTGACGCAAACGGGAAGGTTCTGGAAGCCCTCAGATTGCACTCAATGACCTTCAGCTTGTTGTCCTGGGCGATGAACTGTATGTTGAAGGGCCCGGTTATTCTAAGCTCCTTTGCTATCCGGCGGGATGCCTGTTTGATCCTTCTGGTGGTCTCGACATAAAGCCTCTGAGGCGGTATCACCACCGTGGCGTCACCCGAGTGGACCCCGGCGTTCTCCACATGTTCCCCTATGGCGTAGATGAGGATCTCACCATCCCTGGCAACGGCGTCGAACTCGACCTCCTTTGCGTTCTCGATGAACTTGGACACCACGACAGGGGTGGCGGGGTTCACCTCTGTTGCCCTGGTAAGATAGGACTCCAGTGTCTGCGGGTCGAACACCACCGCCATCGCAGCTCCTGACAGCACGTAGGAAGGTCTGATCATCACGGGGAATCCGACCCTCTCGGAAAAAGCCCTTGCTTCATCAATGGACCTCGCCTCGGTCCATGGCGGCTGATCGATGCCGAGCCTGTCCAGAAGTGATGAGAACTTGTTTCGATCCTCCGCCCTGTCGATATCCTCCGGGGAGGTCCCCAGTATCCTGACATCCCTCTTGTGGAGCCTGGGCGCAAGGTTGTTCGACACCTGACCGCCCATGGAGACGATGATCCCCTCCGGCCCCTCGAACTCGTAGATGTCCAGTACCCTCTCGTAGGTCAGCTCCTCGAAGTAGAGCCTGTCGCAGATGTCGTAATCGGTGGAGACCGTCTCCGGGTTGCAGTTGACCATGATGGTCCTGTAACCAGCTTTCCTTGCGGTATCTATTGCGTTGACCCCGCACCAGTCGAACTCCACGCTCGAGCCGATCCTGTACGACCCGCTCCCAAGGACCATCACCGCCCCCGCCTTCGGGTCCACATCGTTCCCACTTCCCTGATAGGTCATGTAAAGGTAGTTCGTGGTTGCCGGATACTCCGCAGCAAGCGTGTCTATCTGCTTGATCACCGGGAGAATGCCCATCTCCTTTCTGGTCCTCCGCACCTCGTCCATATCCACCGATGTGGCCTTCCCGATCTGGAAGTCGCTGAAACCCACCCTCTTAGCCTCGCGCATCAGGTCCGGGTCGTTCGAAATGTCACCACACCTCTCCAACTCCCTCATCACCTCAACGATGTGCGATATCCTGTGGAGGAACCACCTGTCTATGAAGGTCAGCTCATGTATCCGCTCGATCGTGATACCCCTGTTGAAGGCCTCCCCAACGGCGAACACCCGCCTGTGTGTTGGCTCCCCGAGCTCCTCCTCCATGCCGTTGAACTCCAGCCGGTTCAGGACCAGGCCGTGCATGCCGGTCCCGATCATCCTGAGAGCTTTCTGGAGCGCCTCCTCGAATGAGCGGCCGATGGCCATCACCTCACCGATCGACATCATCTGTGACCCGATACGCGTCGATATGCCCCTGAAACGCTCCAGGTCCCACCTCGGGACCTTCACCACCACATAGTCGAGGGAGGGCTCGAAGAAGGATACGGTGGACCCGGTCACACCGTTCTTGAGCTCCGCCAGGGACCGCCCGAGAGCGAGGTGGGCAGCTACGGATGCGAGGGGATAGCCCGTGGCCTTGCTTGCAAGCGCGGACGACCTTGAAAGCCTGGCGTTGATCTCTATCACCCTGTAATCCCTGCTTTCGGGATCGAGCGCGTATTGTATGTTGCACTCCCCCACCACCCCCAGGTGCGACACGGTCCTGATCGCGATCTCCCGGAGCATGTGGTAATCCTCATCCGACAGGGTCTGGCTCGGCGCCACCACGATCGATTCCCCGGTGTGTATGCCCATAGGGTCCAGGTTCTCCATGTTGCACACCGTGATGCAGTTGCCGAAGCGGTCCCTGACAACCTCGTACTCCACCTCCTTCCATCCCTCCAGGTACTCCTCCACCAGTATCTGTGGGGCCAATGCAAGCGCCTTCCGGGCAATGGTATTGAGCTCTTCCTCCGTTCTCGCCAACCCGGACCCCTGGCCCCCGAGGGAGTAGGCCGACCTGATCATGACGGGAAACCCTATTTCAGACCCGGCCGCCTGCGCCTCTGCGATGTTGACACAGGCCCTGGACCTCGCCGTGAGAACGTTGATCTCGTCCAATCGCTCGATGAACCTCTCCCTGTCCTCGGTGTCCTTGATCACCTCCACAGGCGTCCCGAGGACCTCCACCCCGTACTCCTCCAGAACGCCCTTATCGTGGAGCTCCACCCCAACGTTCAGGCCCGTCTGTCCCCCGAACCCGAGCATTATCCCGTCGGGGCGCTCCCTCTCGATCACCCTCTTGACCGTCTCGAAGTCCACGGGGAGCAGATATATCCTGTCGCACATCCCCTCCGATGTCTGGATTGTTGCGATATTGGGGTTTACGAGGATGGTGTAGATGGATTCCTCCTTCAGGGCCTTGAGGGCCTGGGAGCCCGAGTAGTCGAACTCCCCTGCCTGACCTATCCGGAGGCCTCCGCTCCCGAGAAGCAGAACCTTTTTCATCCTACCGCCTCCATGAAGAGATCAAAGAACCCCCTGCTATCCCTCGGCCCCGGGGATGCCTCAGGGTGGAACTGCACGGCGAAGAAGGGCTTGCTCTCATGTCTGATCCCCTCGACGGTGCCGTCGTTGAGGTTGGAGTACCACACCTTCCACCCCTCACCGAGGGTTTTTCCGTCAACGGCATAGCCGTGGTTCTGGCTGGTGATATAGCACCTGTTGGTCCCGCTCTCTCCGCACGGCTGGTTCTGGGACCTGTGGCCGTATTTCAGTTTGTATGTTGAGGCCCCGGAAGCAATTGCGATTATCTGGCATCCCAGGCATATGCCGGCAACGGGTATGTCCCCTTCGAGCAGTCCCGAAACGTTCTCTATCGTCTTTTCACACATCGAGGGGTCTCCCGGGCCGTTCGATATCATGTAGCCGTCGCACTTTATGGATCGGAGGTCGTGATCGTAGGGGACGACGGTCACCCTGCATCCCCTCGACAGAAGGTCCCTGAGGATCCCCCGCTTCATCCCGCAGTCCACAAGGACGATATGCTGGCCGCCCCTCTCCCCGTGTGGAACCGTATCGGAACAGGAGACCTCGCCCACGAGGTCCTTTGCATTCGGGTCCTCGACGGAGAACGGACCTTCATCAGACATGACGATCCTTCCGAGCATGGTGCCCTTCTCCCGGAGGAGCTTTGTCAGGTCCCTTGTATCCACACCGGTTATTCCCACGACCCCCTGCTCCGACAGCCAATCGTCAAGGCTCGACCGCGCCTCCCAGTGGGAGTGCTCGTCTATGTACTCCTGAACGACAAGCCCCCTCACGTGGATATCGTCGGATTGGAACGGCCCCGCCCCGATCTTGAACTCCGGGACGCCGTAGCTGCCTATCAGCGGGTATGTTAAAGTCAGGATCTGGCCCCTGTAGGACGGGTCGGTCAAGCTCTCCACATAGCCCACCATTCCGGTGTTGAACACGACCTCACCGTCACAGGTCCCGACCCTGCCAAATAACCGGCCGGGAAACCTGCTCCCGTCCTCGAGCTCAAGGTAGCCCACGGGCCTTTCACCTTTCTCAGAATATGCCAAAACGTCCCCCTCCGATCGAAGGAAAAAAATGAATGAGATCCCCCCCAAATGGATTTTCCGATCCTGGGGGGATACACATCGGGAAGCTATCTAAGATGTCCTTGTAGATAAGGCTTTTGAGGGGGTGAACCAATCAAAGCGTCCTTTCAGAATAATCCCTTGAACAGGCCCATGATGGAGTGGAGGATGATCCCGACTACTGTCAGGGCCCACCATACAAGGCCCAACACCAGGCCCACGGTGGCCATGGTCCTACCGTTCTTCTTCTTCTTTCCCAGCCAGCCGCAGATCACAGCGGCCGTGGCCAACAGAGGGCCCAGGCCCACGATCAGAGGTTTGAAGGTCAGACCCATGAAGGTGAGGATCGCGAGGATCCCTGTAACGAGGGCTATGATCGCAAGCACGTTGTTTTTCTTCCTGGCCATGGTACCTTGATCGTTTATTGGATATAAAAGCCCATTTCTGTCGATACGGGAACAAGGATTAATTCGAATGTAGCAGTTGGGGGTTGGGGACAGTATGGTTGACAGATCGATTTCGCGATATCTGAGATCCGCATCCGCAAAAAGGGTCGGGGCCATATCGGCCGTTCTCATTATGGTTCTCGCAGGGGTCCTCTTCATCCGTGGGGCCCTGGACCGGCCGGATGGAAGGGTCCTTGATATAGGCGACGTCCTGACCATGACCTCGGAGAGGAATGAGATCGGATACGATCTGGTGGAGGTCCATTCGGAGAACCCCATGACGGCAGTGGTCGCGACTCCCCTCGCCTGCTGGTACGACATCTCCGACGGCAGCACCCCTCTATATCCGCTTCTGGTACAGGGAAGCGATGGGGAGAGGAGGTTCAGGGAGTACGCCGGGAGAGGCTCCTCCCTCGACGTATCCTTCAAGGGATCCGGGGCCTTCAGGAGTTCAAGACAGCTGGCGCTGGACTCCTTCTCCGCCTCGGCGGGGATGATGCTCGTCACCAGGGAGGAGGGGGGTTATTCACTCGCGCTCATGGCCGCCCCCATGGCCTCCTACCTGAACATCCCGATCATCGCTGCAGATCACTATACCGGTTCAAACGACGTGAGGGGGATATACGATTCCCTGGGCGCGCGTTACGCCATCGCCGTGGGTTCGGATGCGGCATCCCTTGCCGCTGATGCCGGGATCGACAGGATAATACTCGGGGATGATATCGGTGTTATCAACGCGGCTGCCGAGGTGGTGGCCGACCGCTTCGGGAACCTGGATTACATAACGATGACCAATCCCATGGATACGGAGGAGATGGATGTCCTGGAGGACGTTTCCGATCTCCAGGTCCAGGACGTGGATTCCGTTTTCGTGGACACCAATAGCGTCGATGTGGATGTCGTGGGAGAGAGCAAAACGGTCCATATGATCGACGTTCCCGATGGGGTGGTCAACATAAGGATATACGTCAATTTCACGGATATCGAGGCCAATCCGCTTGACCCCTTGAAGGACAGCGTGGGGGTGGAGCCGTTGATATTCGCGACCCTGAGGGATCCGGAGGGCAGGCTGGTAGCCGACGCTCCCAGCTTCTCCGCGGGCACCGGGTGCGATTATCTGGAGACCCTCTCCGTCGAGAACGGTGGAGAGTACGAGCTGACCGTAAGGGTATATTATGGTGTGAAGGGGCTGTCAACCCTCTGGGGGACCTCATTCGGGATATCGAGGATATCCGGCACCTACGAGATCGATTCCCACTGCCTGGTCCTCGGGTCGCCGAACTACCCTCTCTACGAGGGCCACTCGATGATGGCACCATACCTGAGCGCGTCCAGGGGCGGTCTGGTCCTATCGGACGGGGGCCTCTCCCTTTACAACGAGGAGTTCATCGAGGCGGCAGAAGGGTACGGGACGGGCCCATGGTATGAAGGGGATCTCCTTGAACCTGCAAGGAGGAGAACGCTGTCGAATGTGGGCAAACTGGAGGCGGCCCTTGATCTTCTGGACGGACACGGCCTGAAGGACCCCTACCTGGAGGGCAGGGGTTGGCTGGCACTGCTGGGCGGGGGGAACATGATTCCCATGTACTATCAGGAGAAGGACCCTTCATGGGAGGAGGACCCCGTATGGGGGGAGGGTTGGGCCACCGACCTTCCATACGGCCTGAACCTCTCCCTGAGCGTGGGCAGACCCCTCGGAAGGAGCGTATCCGACCTCTCCGCCCTTCTGGCAAGGACCCTGTTCTACGAGGAGTACACCGAGGGGTTCATCGATGCCCTGACCTCCGAATACGGAAACGGCGGGAGCTGGAAGGATCACTTCCATTTCCTTGCTGGAGAAGGAGGGGGAAGGACGGGATGGCTCTTTCACCAGAACGAGTTCTCAAGGACCGTGGAACAACACGGCTTCACATCGGAGGTCTACGTCCAGGATTACGAGAACGACAGGCAGACGATGGTCGCAAAAGGCGCCTACGAGAGGGCAAACTACTTCGAGATGGTCCTCCACGGAGACTGGTCGTGGTTCGCCCCCGAGCTGAACGGGTTCGACAGGTACTCGACGGGTGTCAAGGTGACGGACCTGATAGAGGACGGTTCCGACTGGGAGCTTGGCCCGTCGGTGTTCAACTCCGGTGTGTGCCTGCTCGGGAGGATCGGGGGGCTTCGGCCGGAACAGTCCATAACCCAGGCGTTCTTCAAGGCAGGTATAAACGGCTTCTTCTGCGCGACGAGGTCCACCGGGCAGGATGCCAGGGCCGGCCCGATCGAGGAGGCGCTGCTGTTTGACGACCTCTCGATGGGAGAGGCGATCAGAAAGGACAAGAGGGACAACCTCGCCCCTCCGACGTATTACGTTAGAACCCTCTACGGCGATCCCGCCTTCAATCCCTACGAGCCCGAGAACGGCTACTCCGACCAGGGCAGGCCCACCCTCTCCATCGGGGCCTGAAATCGAAGTAAATACCGTACGGAGCTCCCAAGGATTTTTATTGGAGCATGCCGCTCTCATCCAGATGGCGTCGGGATGTAGGGACGTCCGTCATTACCGGGCACTGGCTTTTACGCTCATCCTCATCGTATCCGGACCGCTGATGGCCTCAAGCCCGGGATCGGACGGCCAAACAGGAGATATCGGCAATCACCTATCGCCCCCCAGATCCTTGGATATTGAGTTTGAGCTGGACCCCCGTCTCAGGCCGGGGGAGTCGCTCTTTATGGACGATCTGGAGGACGGAGAAGGCGTAGGATCGTGCAGTGGTTCGGTCCTGGAGAACGGGGCCCTCACACTTGATGGGAACGACCCCTCGATATTGCTCAACATCACCGATGTCCACCTCAACGACATCGATCAGACCGAACATGGCATAGACATCGTAATGGATGGCTCCACCGTCTTCATAGGATACTGCTGGGAACGGATGGACAGGCTGCATTACTCGTTGATCGGGTCCACCGACGGAGGGAAGAACTGGTCCGATCCCGTCGAGATCATGAACGGCAGGTTTCTCGAGATGGCCGGAGAACTCCTGATATGGGACGGCGACCTCTACCTGTTCCTCTCCTATCAGACCAACAAGCCGACCGATGACCCCCTATTGGAGGTGAGGTTCACCTCACTGTCCACCTGGTGGTTACTGGCGAACGCGGCAGCCGAGACCTTGGTTCAAAACAGCGTAAGGGAGATGGATGTGGAGGTACTGGACGGCCGGATCTTTCTGGGAGCCGTTCTGGAGGACGACCGGGAGTGCCTGCTCTTCTCCTACGATGGGATCGATTGGGAATCGGATACGATGCTGGATGGAGGGGGGCACGCAAATGATGTTGCCCTCATGGGTGTGGGGGAGGAC
>JAUVLN010000282.1 GCA_030600725.1 Thermoplasmatota archaeon
TGGAATCAAAAGGGTACAAGCTCCGATTCAGCGGATCCTTCGTGGCAGACGTTCATCAGATACTCCACAAAGGGGGAGTGTTCACGTACCCTGCCTTCGAGGGATCGGAGAACGGCAAGCTCAGGCTGCTGTTCGAGGCGAACCCGATGGGCTTTATAGTCACACAGGCGGGGGGGGCGGCATCCAACGGACGGGGGAACATCCTCGATATGGACCCCGATAAGCTGGATCAGCGGGTCCCCATCTATATAGGGGGAAAGGGGGAGATCTCGATGATAGAAGAGGAGATGTTGAGATGAGGACGCCGGCAATAATATTGAATTTCAAGACATATGCACAGGTTGACGGAGATGGAGCGCTCGCACTTGCCAGGATATGCGAGGAGGTTCAGAGAGAGACCGGTGCGTCGATCATCATCTGTCCGCCCATGGTGGAGCTATCCAGGATCGCACACGAGGTGAATACCCCCGTATTCGCGCAGAACGTGGACCTGTGGGAGAGCAGCGCCCGAACGGGTCACACGACACTCTCCTCGGTCAAGGCAGCGGGGGCGAGCGGGATACTGATCAATCACTCGGAGAACCGCAGAAGGATGGCAGATATCGAGGCCCTGATCACGGCCTGCAGGAAGGAGGGGCTGACATCGATCGTATGCACCAACAACATCAGCGCTTCCAGGGCCGCAGCCGCAATGGGCCCCGATCTCGTAGCGATGGAACCCCCGGAATTGATAGGGGGGGACATCTCGGTCACAACCGTGAATCCGGGGATAGTCCGAGACACCGTTAAGGCCGTTGAGGCGATCACGTCCGATGTCAGGGTCCTCACGGGTGCAGGGGTCAAGAACGCGGAGGATATCAGGGTGGCCCTGGAACTGGGCACCGTGGGCGTCCTCCTTGCCTCCGGGGTGGTCAAGGCAGAGGATCCCAGGGGCGTGCTCAGAAAGATGACCGAGGGGTTGGTCCGATAATTGGGGAGATGGGTGAGGAATGCGGCATCTGTGCGGGCTGCATGCCGGGCGGGAACGTTGCCCCCCACCTGTACCAGATGATGAAAGACCTGCAGCACAGGGGCCAGGCAGGGGCTGGCATCTCCACCTACGATCCGGATAGGTCAATAATAATCAAGAAGCACAAGAAGCCAGGCAGGGTCAGCGAGGTATTCGGCGGGGCGGACGAGAAGGAGTTCAGTGACATCATGTCCGTTCTGGGTGGTGAGAAAGGCATCGGGCATACGAGATACGGGACCTCGGGGGCCCTGTCCAATAGACACGTGCAGCCGTTCGAGAGGGTCCACGGGATCAGATACAAATGGTTCTCCTTCGGATTCAACGGCCACATAGCGAACAGGACCGAACTGGAGGTGGGCATCAGGAAAGAGGGATACCATCTCATGCTCGATACTGATACCGAGGTCATCATGCACTACCTCTCCAAGTATATCTCCGATGCGAACGGTGCTGACCCCAGGGAGATATTCAGACGCCTCTCCGAGGATTTTGACGGCGCATACAACGTCTCCTTCCTCCAGGGGACGGGAGATCTGGTAGCGATGAGGGACCCATGGGGCATCAGGCCCCTTTCAGGCATACAGACCGATGAAGGGGCCTTCGTGGCTTCGGAGACCTGTGCGCTCCACAGGTTCCGGCCTGAGAAGGTGACCCATATAAAGCCAGGTGAGATGGCAGTACTGGAGGATGGTGAGCTGAGGGTGGAGAGGTACTGCCCTGCAAAGAGGAAAGCGCTATGTTTCTTTGAATTCCTCTACTTCGCATCCGTCACCTCGGAGATTGACGGTAGGCCGGTATACGAGACCAGGAAGAGGTGCGGGGAGGAGCTTGCCAGGATAGAGGACCAGCAGATCAACGACAGGGACTGGGTTGTGATCCCCGTCCCGGACACGGCTCGTCCGATAGCGAACTCCTATGCCAAGGCGGTCGGTTTTCCGCAGATCTTCGACGAGGGATTGATCGCCGTGGCAAAGGAGAGAACCTTCATAGACGGAGGGGATCGAAGGAAGAAGGTGATGAACAAGTTCCTTCCGATACCGTCTATCCTCAAGGGAAAGAAGGTCATCGTTGTGGACGATTCCATCGTCCGCTCGACAACGATGGCCACGATGGTGAAGTACCACCTGAAGAAGATAGGTGGTGCAAAGGAGGTTCATGTCAGGATCGCCACCCCGCCCATAATCGCCCCCTGCTATTACGGCATCGACATGAGGAGTTTCGATGAGCTGATTGCGGCGCCTTTTGGGGATAGGATCGAGAAAGGAGTTCTTGATGAGGATGCCCAGCAGGATATCGCAGGGCGCATCAATGCAGATAGCCTGAAGTACCTCACCCACGACGGGCTGCTGAACGCCCTGGGATTCGATAGGTCGGAGATCTGTATGGCATGTCTGGATCGTAGGTATCCCACCCCACAGGGCCAGGTCCTTGATGAGCATGCACACGACCTTTTTATTGAAAGGATAGAGGCCGAGGCGACGAGGGGTTGCGGTTGCGGATCGCCCGGTAGCGGATGAGATGGGAATCCCGTTGCAATGTCCAAGTTTTTCTATCCGGGATAATGAAAATTCTCCCAAAACATAAATATAGTGTTGTATTCTTCATAAACCTGTTAATATCGGATAGATTGTTTCGGGGTGAAGGATTTGGCAAAGATAATAACGATCGTCAACCAGAAAGGAGGGGTTGGAAAGACAACTACTGCGATTAATCTAGCCGCGGCAATAAACCAATTTGGTGAAGATGTTTTGGTTATTGATGGAAATCTAACAACTCCGAATGTAGGAATTCATTTGAATTCTCCAGAAGTTCCAATAAACTTAAATCAAGTTCTCATGAAAAAGGCAGAACCGTTTGAAGCAGTATATGAACACGAATCTGGATTAAAAATCATGCCTTCTTCATTATCTCTCAAAGAACTAAAAAAAATAAAACCAGAAAAAATAACAGATTTTAAGGAAGATTTCAAAAAAATGTCTGATTACATCATTATAGATAGTGCGGCAGGCCTAGGAATAGAAGCAATGTCTGTCATTAATATGGCTGATGAATTAATAGTTGTCACAAATCCAGAGATGCCAGCCATAACAGATGCATTAAAA
>JAUVLN010000303.1 GCA_030600725.1 Thermoplasmatota archaeon
CATGCCATTTTCATGTTGTGTGGTGCAGCTTGCTGCATGATAATTCCTACGAAGGCAGGAATCCAGTATTGTTAAGTGGCGTCGGGTGCGTCACCCGACACATTAATTACTCGTTATCTGTCAGGTGATGCACCTGACAGCGCTATTACTGTCGGATTGGGTTAAGAACTATCTACCAGTTCAACCAGAACTCCTCCGGTTGAAGAGGGGTGAATAAATGCAACCAGACTGCCTCCAGCGCCAATGCGTGGCTTTTCATCGATCAACCGGATTCCATCTTTCCTACAACGCTCAAGTACTTCTGCAATATTCTGAACTTTAAGGGCAATATGATGCAATCCTTCGCCGTCATGGAGCCGATCCAGGGGGTGGCCGCCCATGATGGATTATGTCGAGGGAGATGCCCTCCTCCGGAGGTTCGTTATCAAGGCCAGTGGAAGGGATTTCGTATTCGTCTCTTCCACGATCGATCACCTCATGGACATTGATGTCGCTGCCGAGAGGGGCCATGGGGAGGATTATGTAACGCAGGCCGTCACCGATCGAAAGGATCATCTATGAAGCTCTCGGCGGGACACGGGCCCAGACATGATCCGCAGTGTGTGCATAGGCCAGGGTCTATCACAACATGTCCACCTTTCCCGTTGACCTTCAGGGCTCCCATGGGGCACCTGCCGACGCAGATCCCACAGCCGATACAGCCAGTGCTCCGCTTGGCTATCGAGCGCATTATGGATTCCCGATCGTCGATCTCCCCCTCATCCCTGCCCCTGAGGATCAAGGTTCCGTCCGAGAAGATATCCAATACGGACCTTTTCCCGGACCCCCCTTTTTCAAGAACCTCCCATCCCTTCGTCCCCGGGATCTCCCTCACCTCTCCCATGATATTCAACAGGTTGATCAAGGTATCCCAGACCACGCCAGGATCGATCATCCCCTCCCTTGATATCCCGTATTCACATGTCCTGTGCCCTTCGACGAGCACGACAGGGTCGCCGCCGAATGACCTCCGTCTCCCCGGATCAAGGAGCTCTTCCTCCATATCAAGGTCGCGGGCCAGGTCCCTCATATGGGGGGGAAGCCGTTTGAACCTGTGAAAACCATATTCAAGCCACTCCTTCGGGAGACCTCTATCGGACCTCTCCCTCTCGAGCGCATCTCTCCACTGGGTCGTATCCAGCTCCGATCTACCGAGTGAATACATCTCCGACAGATCCACCGACGGGCAGAGGTAGCAGCCTATCCTGGCGAACCCCTTTTCGTACAGGACATTGTAGGGGGCGTCTCTCATGAAGATGTACAGCCAGACATCCAGTGCGGTCCAATCCTGTACCGGCGAAGCTCCTCTTTGCAGGGGCACCCACGGGTTGTTCCAAACGCTTCCCTTCCGTCTCCTGGAATCGGATTCATACCTTCTCTGACCGATCAGGGTAAGTACCCCATCAGGAAAATTCTCTACGATCACATTCGTCGCGGGACCCAGTTTACATCCCTTGCAGCACCAGCGAAAATCCCTTCCGGGTGGGCCGAACCTCTCGAAGTTCTCGAAGAACCCCGATCTCGGGTGCCCCTCATGCAGTACCAGATCGTACAGCTTGGTGAAATCCCTCACGTATCTCACCGTCTCGGGGAACTCGATTCCCGTATCTATGAAAATGAGAGGTGGCCGGAGGTCCGCATCAAGTGCGAGCAGAAGTGTTGCAAGGGAGTCCTTTCCTCCTGAAAAGGAGACAGCCACGGGAAGGCCCTCTCTTTCCACGGTCCTTTTGATGAACGATACCGATCTTCGAATACGGTCCTCCAGCAGGGGCCTGTTCACCTCTATCACCCTGTTCCACAGGGATCTCCAATCCGGGTCCGTCTCGACCTTTGATGATCCAGGTAGTGAATGTTTCGGGTCCAGGGCCCATCTGACCTTGACCCCCATCCCCTTCGTACCGCACATATCGGAGGCATCCTTTCTCGCATTGCCGCATCCGAGGATCCTTCCGTCATCGGTCAGGATGAGCACCTCATCACCGATCCTCACATCCTCATGACTATCGACGATGCCCGGAGAGAGGAGATTTGTCCCTTCGAGAAGAAAGGGTACGGCACCTTTGTCGGCCACCACAAAACCTCTTGTGGGCCTGAATCCGGAGGAGATGAGCCTCTCTCCTCCTCCCGTTCTGAGGATCAGGAAGTGGTCAAGGGAGATCGATCTGAAGGAGATCGATCCAAGGACCACCCCCTCGCCTATCAGCTCGTCCAATCTATCGGGCGCGGGGCAGGGGTTGATGATGATGGGCCGATGGACCCCGAATATGATATCTCCGGCACCCTCCCCCCACTGTCCTGTTGCGAGGTCCTTCGCCTCCTTGATATCGTATGGGAATGCCGGTCTGATATCTCCCGGAGGGGTATAATTCACCGTCTTCGTTCTCCTTCCACAGGAGGGGCAGACCCTTCCGCGGATCACGGGTGAGGTACAGGATGGGCACCATTTGAGCTCCATCTTACCGTGTATTACGGCCGGCATATCGGCTCTCAAGGATGAAGGCCTATTTGATATCTTTCACGAACGCTTCCAATATCTCAGTTCCTGGCATCTATCTGATCGAATATGTGAAGGCCTTCCGCGGCGCTTTCCTCCGCTTTCAGATCGGACCTGTCCATCAGCTCCCCGGGCGAGGGTATCGAGCCCTCCCTCCTCACATGGTGGAGGGGACTGAGTATCTCCAGACCGGACTTGTGGAAGGTGAATAGCATCTGTTCCATGACCGCCGTTCTGATGTGAAGCATGTTCTGAGGCCTATCGATATAGGCCTTCAACCTGTACTCAACGGCATGGTCCATGAATCGG
>JAUVLN010000098.1 GCA_030600725.1 Thermoplasmatota archaeon
AATAATTGGTCTCAAGAAACGGTGCGATAATCGTTTATATACGACGAAAAATGATAATGAATGATTACTACCGTTTTTTGCCTGGCGCAGAAAAAAGTCAATCGTCAATTAAATTCATTTTTCTGCATCCCTTTCCCTGCACTTTTCACTTTTATTATTGATTCTATACGTACCCTCAATAGCGTTCTCCTCTTTATTCCACTTCTCGGAAAGACCGATTCCCGTCACATGGTGGAATAGTGTCACTTTATATGTGGAAAAAACTACGGATCAGTATTTTTATGGATTGGGTGCTTTGATCGAACGATTCGATTAAAATGCATTTATAAAAACAATTTTGCAATCAACATATTGGAAACATGATAAATATTTATAGGTTGTATTTATATAATCATTTTAAGGTTGATTATATGAAAAGAAAAATGATGACCATAACGATTATTTTCATGCTATCGTGCGTTTTGATTTCAATATCAAATGGAACGAACGGAGAATATATTGGTACTGAAACACAGATCACAAACAATGTGGAGGATCAGATATATCCTACCATATATGGTGACAGGATCGTATGGAGTGGTCTTCATAGTGGAGCTAGGGACATCTACGTGTATGACCTGAGCACCAATACTGAAACACGGATCACCAACGATCTGGCAGGTGATTTTTATCCAACCATTTTCGGTGACAGAATCGTATGGTATAAAATTCATGGTGGAAATTCGGACATCTACATGTATGACCTGAGCACCAGCACCGAAACACAGATCACAAACAATATGGTAGATCAAGAAAATCCGGCCATATACGATAACAGAATCGTATGGGATGATAGGCGTAATGGAAATAGTGACATCTACATGTATGACCTGAGCACCAGCACCGAAACACAGATCACAAACAATACGGAGAACCAAAAAAATCCAGTTATCTACAGTGACACGATAGTATGGGGGGACTATCGAAATGACAATAATGACATCTATATGTATAACCTTAGAACCAGAATTGAAACGCAGATCACCACCAATCCGACTGGTCAATATCATCCAGCCATATACGATGAGACCATAGTATGGGATGACTATCGAAATGGATTTCCCCCGCATAGTGACATCTACATGTATAACCTTAGAACCAAGACTGAAACACAGATCACAAACGATACGTCATTTCAATCTTATCCGGCCATAAACGGTGACCGGATCGTATGGTACGACGATCAAAATGGAAATGATGACATCTACATGTATGACCTGAGCACCAGCACCGAAACACAGATCACCAAAGATCCGTTAGATCAAAGATTTCCCGCTATATGCGATGACAGTATCGTATGGCATGACGAACGTAAAGGAAATTGGAACATCAATATGATGTTCCTTGATCGAGATAATGATGGCGTAGGAGATTCGGAGGACGCGTTCCCGTATAATCCAAATGAATACATCGATACTGACGGGGACGGCATGGGTGACAACATTGACCCGGATATGGATGGAGATGGTGTCGATGACCTACGGGACATGTTTCCCCTTAATGCTTCCGAGTGGCTTGATACGGATTTGGACGGTACGGGGAACAATGCTGATGACGACGACGACAATGACGGAATACCGGATCTTGATGATGACCAGCCGCTTAATCCATTGAATTCCCTTGATGAAAAACTGGATTATTTACTTTCCAGACTGATATTACTGGAAAGCAATCTGACGGAAAGGATCGATTCTGTTGAAACTAACATTATATCAAAGATCTCTTTGATGAATGATGCCTTAAGATCGAATATCTCCGATAATCTAATCCTTGTACTTGGGAGGATGGATGATATCGATCAAAACCTTGAACATTATAACGACAGCCTGAAGAAAAGCATCCAAGGTCTTGAAGAGAACCTGTCCTCAGATCTTGATAATATTCAGGAATATTTGGACCTGAGATTCGATCTTCTGAGATCATATATCGAGGCGATAAATGTCACATTGAGCCAGGAGATCAAGGATGCATCCGATCTGACCGAGATCGAGGAAGCCCTCGATGATCTATCTAAACTGGACGGGATCATTGAAGATATCGAAACGATCGATAATAATCTTGATGTCCAGCAGGACAATACGCAGACAAATACGGATGATTTATGGATATATTTCATCACAATTATTATCCTTTTTACCCTGTATACGATCATTCTCTTTGTTCTGCTCATTCTTAGAACGGGATCTCGAAAAAAGAGAAGAGGAGAATATTACGAATAGTGATTTTTTACTTTTTCCGTTGAAGGACGGAAACGCAGCCCGAAGGGACCGTTTCAGTTGGATCGGATCCTGTCAAGGATAGTTGTCTGATGATATCAAATTTTCCACTTCCCGCCTTAAAAAGGAAAATGCAGGGCATTTTATGGATGGGCGATCAATCTTTGATTGGTCAAGCAAAGTGAAAAGCTGTCCGAATTTAATATAAATAGACCGTTCTATTATCTCACAGCTGCACGAATGGATCGAGATCATGGACGGTTGTCTTCGGCAAGGTTTAAATCCTCTGAGCCGGATGGATGTCCATGTCGCTTCTGGATGACGCGAGGTACACATGTATCCTATGTGAAAGGCACATCAACCAGGGGATGATGAACAAGAGCTTCGACCCCCCCATCAAATGCAAAGGGTGCAAGGGATGGATATGCCCCGCCTGCCATAACTCGGATCACGAGGCAAAGGGCGGGCGGTGCCCCAAATGCGGCGGGGACCTGTATTACCCTCTTTTCAATATCTGATCTATGAAGGCGAACCATCAAGCGAAAAGGTACAAAGATAGGAATAGAACGGAGTGACGATTAGTTGATGGGCCTGGCCCCGATCAGGTCCACGTCGCACACGAAAACCTGTCCCCGCTCCTTCCACCTCTTCACCACCTCCTCGATGTGCTGGACCCAATCCCTGGCCCCCTCCAGAAAGAAGACGGAGTTGCCTATCATTATCATGGAGGCTTTCACCACACCATCAACCTCGGATAACGCCCCCTTCACCTGCAGGCTCTCCAGCTTGGACCCCCTGGAGAAGTTCCTGCACTCCTCCATGAGTTTCTCCAAAGAGGGCTGCTCCAGCAGATTGGCCAGGGCCGCTTCCCCGGCCTCGTTGATGAACCTCTTCTTCATTGGGTTGGATATGACCTCTGAAGTGCATATAGGATCGCCCACTATAAGCGACACCACCTTTGGAACCAGGTCCAGCTTCACCGGGAGAGTATGTACCTCGCCGTGAGGAGGAACCCCCGGTGCCAGCCTTATCGCGATCCCGCCTCTCGCCTGGGCAACCACGTCCCCCAACCCACCTCCAACGATGATATCCGCCCTGTGAGCGGCCTCCACGCAGTCCTTGTAGGTGATAAATCCGATGTCCTCAAGAGCGGCGCTGTCATCAAGCCAGGGCCTCGCCTCCTGGACCTCCCCGTCCTCGGTCAACATCCCCGACGCCTTGCCCGATGATCCGACGGGTTGCACGTCCCCCCCCCTATCGATGTAGACATCGATCACGTTCGCCATCTTCCTCTTGATGGGGTCCACCTTGAACTCCAACGTCTCCATGGAGAACAGGCTCTCCTGCTGCGCCTTGAAACGCAGCCTCCTGTCCCAGATCGGAACCACCGAGTAGAGTGCCTCCCAGGTCGCTATCGCGGTGGCGAGGGCCGCCCCTCCGGACATGCCAAAACCCTGACCCACGGGCAGTTGGATCGTCGCCTTGAGGGATACCTTCCACCCCTTCCCCTTCTTCGGGAGCAGATCCTCCAGCACCGACCTGTAGACCCGGTCATCCTCCTTGAACGTCCCGCTTCCCCGGATATTCAGCTTCAGCTCCAGTGGTTCCTTCCCCCCCTCATCCTCAAAGCTGCCGTTGACCATGACCCCCTGGCTGATATTCACGCCCGCCCCTCTGGACCCCTTTTTCAAAATATCATCAGAATCGTTGTGAATGGAGAAAAAACCGGTTATATGTCCGGGGCAGAAACCGATCCCTTTTCTGAGCATCACACATCACTCCCCGAGCATTTCCAGGCTCTTGTCCATGATGAAGCGGGCTATCTCCTCCTTGCGCCCGTCAATCTCAAAGGCATCCTTACCCGGCGTGATCAGCAACACGATATTCCTCTCTCCACACACGTCCTTCAGGTCGTTTGCCACTATCAGGTCCATGCCCACCTCGGTAAGCCTCCTGTAGGCCCTTCTGAGAAGCTCCTCCCGGTCTGACAGCGCCTCTGCCTTATACCCTACCAGGAAGGCATCGGGATACTCCCTCCTGAAGGCCTCCACCACCTTGGGGGTCCTCTCCATCTCCACCACGATCCTCTCCTCCCCGGAGGGAAGCTTCCCCTCCCTCTTCACCGGAGAGTAGTCCGAGATCGCCGCGGAGAAGATGGCCATGTCGGGGATCCCCCATCCCTCCCTCAAACCCTCTATCCTCCCTACCAGATCGACGGTGGTTCCGAAGGTCTCCGACCTGATATGACCCGGAACTCCGGTAACCCCTTTACCCACCAACATCAATACCTCCGCCCCATGGGAATGGGCTTCAAGGGCGAGGTATAACCCGCTCTTACCAGTCGCCCTGTTCGTCACTACCCTCATATCATCTATGGGCTCCTGGGTCGCCCCGGTAACGATAAGGACCTTCTTACCGTCCAACGCTCCATCCGACAACCTCCGGATCACCCTGCTGACGATCTCATCCACGGGGGCCATCTTCGCCTTTGATTCCTCGAGGAGGGGTTGAACTATCTCCAAACCCATCCCCCTTGCCTTCTCGATATTCTCCCTGACGACGGGATGCTCGTACATGGTTCCGTGCATTGCAGGAACTATCATGACCGGGATGCCCGTGCCTATTGCCGTCGTCGCAAAAGTGGTCACCGGCGTATCATCTATCGCTACGACAACCTTGCCAAGCGTATTTGCCGTACATGGGGACAATAGAAACAGATCCACCCTGTCCGGCACGTCCCCGCACAACGACACATGCTCCACGGCCCCTGTAAGCTCTGTAATGACCGGATTCCCCGTGGCGAACTCCATTGCGCTCACGCCCACGATCCTGGACGCCTCGTGGGTCATCACGGCGGTAACATCCGCACCATGCCTGATGAGCTCCCTGGACAGTTTCACGCATTCCACGGCGGCGATCGAACCCGTCACACCCAGAACTATCCTCTTCCCCTTCAACCGATCACTCCTGATCGATCTCAACTCATCGGTCGGGTGCATGACATTCGTATGGTGGAAGGGATATTACCATTTTCTCCCGACAACTAAGATAGTTATTTAATCGATGTGGGACATTTTGACTTGAAATGGCCAAATGTTCGAGGAAGGGATACCTCATGAAGAACGACCAGCATCATGCAAACGTATGGAACAGCGGACCGCTGACAATGCTTCTTTCGATCCTCCTTATCGCTTCGGGGTTGTGGGGGCTGTTGCTGACAGATCTGGATACGGTTCAGGGAAGCACGCTGTATGTCGGTCCGGGAAAGTACAACACGATAACAGAGGCCATGTTGAACGCATCCACAGGAGACACGATCATCGTCGAAACGGGCATCTACAACGAGACCGTGATAGTGAACGTCACAGGTGTGACCATAATGGGTTCATTTCCGGTACCAACGGTAAACTCCAACTCCTCAAACCCCACTTTCCTCGTCACCGCCAGGAATGTAACCATAAAGGATCTTACAATAAACGGGGATATCTCCGTCAGAGCCAACAATACCACAATGATGAACCTCACGATCTTTCCTTTGAACAGGATCGGCATCCGGATCGTCAATTCAACGGATACATCCATCGAGAACATCACCATCGGTCCTATCGATAACACCGGCATATCCGTCGAGAACGGAACCGACACATCATTAACGGACCTGAAACTCAATACCTCGATATCCGGCGTCGGGATCTTCATGGAGGATTCAAGTAATACAACGGTCGAGGATCTGCTCTCATTGGGTGAAAATCTGGGTATGATGTGCTTCCATTCAACGGAACTCTCCATCAGGGATTCGACATTCAACAATTCGCAAACCGGAATCGAGATAATGGACACGGATCTGATCCGCCTGCTCGGATCCGATCTCAACGTCCTAACGACAGGAACAGGTGCGCTCCTTATGAACTGTACCGATGTAAACGTCGATAACGTTGGATTTTACACCGATCAAGATTCCACCGGATTGAAGGATGAAGCATCCAGGGATATCTCGATCAATAACTCCATTTTCAGGGACATGGGACCGTTTGCCAGGGGGATAGATACCATATTAACAAGCGATCTGATGATAACAAACAGTACCTTCATCATTCAAAACGACGGCTCAAGGGGAATCGCTCTGGATATGTCCAATATCACACGGATAAGAGAGAACGTATTCGACAACAGCGCCAACGGTTCCACATCACTATCCTCCACATCATCAAAGGAACTGAATATATCGAATAACTTCTTCAGCCTGACGGGAGAGACGGCAACAGGAATTGAGCTTGGCCTGGGCAATGGTTCTCTCATTACAAATAACCAGATCATCGTCAAGGGTATCGGATCGAATGGATTGATGATCCTGTCCGAGACCTCCACGGAGGTCTCCTACAACCTGATATCGGCTGACGGCAACCAATCCACCGGAGGCATGTTCGACATGACCGGGCTGGCCTTCGGGAACACCGTCACCACCTCGGGTTCCAGGTCCATGGGTATCGTGGCCAGTGGGGATAACATGACGATCCAGGGGGGGCGGATCGAGGCTAAAGGAAACAACAGTACGGGCATGATGATATTCAACTCTGTGAATCTGGCCCTCCATGACGTCCGCTTCATCGTATCAGGGGATAACGGGACGGCCATCTCCTCCATAGGGTCCGGTGCGACGTTCACTCTCTCGGATCTGGACCTGGATGTGGGATCGACCGGAAGTAACGGATTACTCATTATGGACATGGAGGCGGTCGCGAATGTGAACAGATGCGAGATCGATTCCCTATCCGATGAACCCGCCCTGATGTTGACCGGAAGGGAGGTCCTGATCGCCAATACGAATATAACTGCGGATGTGGGAATATCCGTCCACGACCTGGGAGAGTGCCTCATCCTCGACACCAAGATATCCTCCTGGACATCCATCAACGCAACAAGGTCGATGATCGAGATCCACGGGAGCGATATCTCCTCCACACTCGTCGCAGGTGAGGATTCCTTCATAAGAGCCGTGGACTCCATCATAAGACTGGTCAACGTGAGCGAGACGGGGACCATCTCGGTGGAGTACACTTTGGGGGTCCTGCTCCTCGACCGCACAGGCGAACCGTTCGAGGGGGTCGAGGTAGAGCTCACCCTGGATGATGTGCCGTTCTATTCCACCCCCCGGTTCGGGGGAGATGATCCGTTAACGGCATCGGACGGGAAGATCCCCTATTTCAGGGGTATTAACAGGGTCTACGATGGGGAGAGCATACCAACGTTCGGAACCACAGCGATCACGGTATTCTCAAGGGGGACGGCGGACAGGTGGGACGACACCTACATCATTGACACCTCGTATTCCC
>JAUVLN010000073.1 GCA_030600725.1 Thermoplasmatota archaeon
GAGCCCCTTCTTGTAACATGATTTGACGAAACCCTTCGCAGCAGCACCCAGATCGTTGGGTTTGAAGTGGGGAAGGGTCCTGCCCTGATACCCCCTGCTTATCCTCTGACCCCTGACCGCCTGCTGACCAATGGACCCGGACATCTGCGAGAGGTTCAGCATAGAACCCCTGGCTCCGGATCTGGCCATCAATACAGCAGAGTTCTTCAATCCAAGATACTTTGACGCTATCTGACCCGCACCATCCCTTGCACGTCCCAGCTCCCTCATAGCCTCCACCTCTAGCGTCTCCTTCAGAGTCCTGCCAGGATGGGGTTCCAGCTGCTTCGAGTTATATTTCTGGACGTACATATCCACCTTCCTCTCCGCCTCGTCCAGCCTGTCGGATATCCGAAGTTTGGCCTCCTCCGGGATATCCTCCTCGTCGATACCGGTTGAAAATCCCATCAGACTGATGGCGTTGATGGCCAATCTCGTCGCATCGTCGAGGAACTGCCGTCCCCTGTCGGACCCGTAGTCCCTGACCACCTTCTCCAGCAGCTTTCCCTTGAAAGCTCCCACGGATACCTCATCGATCGGACCGGATATCAGCTTGGAATGCCCCTCCTCATTCACCTCTATCCGGACCAGGGAATCGAAGTTATGCTCGGCATCATCGGCCGGATTATATATGGATGAATTGTACTCC
This sequence comes from Thermoplasmatota archaeon, assembly GCA_030600725.1. Taxonomy (GTDB): domain Archaea; phylum Thermoplasmatota; class Penumbrarchaeia; order Penumbrarchaeales; family Penumbrarchaeaceae; genus JAGLEG01. The sequence continues at coordinate 689 of JAUVLN010000073.1, forward strand.
ATAGTGAGACCATCCGGCATGATAAGCGAGAAGATGGATTTCCCGCTCCACAGCGGGGTTCCGTTATAACCGATAATGTCTGGCTCGGGAAGGGGACCGTCATATGAGGTCTTGGTCAGCAGGTGATAGGCCTCATCGGCCGGGAACATCTGCATCCCGTGGGTCAGGATGAAATTCCCGGAGATATGGTCATGTATGGCGCCGATGACCGGTCCTCCGAACCTGGGGGAGAGTATCTGCTCCTGCACCCTCATGATGATCTTCGCCTCTGCCCTGGCCTCTTCTCCCTGTATACAGTGAAGGTTCATCTCATCACCGTCGAAATCGGCGTTGTACGGGGGACAGTTTGGCAGATTAAGCCTGAAGGTCTTTCCTCCCATCACCCTCACCTCGTGTCCCATCATGGACATTCTGTGGAGGGAGGGCTGTCTGTTGAACAGAACTATGTCACCATCCATCAGGTGCCTCTCCACGATGAAGCCCACCTGGAGCCTCTCCAGGAGGTTCTCCTTGTTCCTTTCGGTGATGCGGAGCCTCTGTCCGTCTGGCCTGATAACGTAATTCGCACCGGGGTGGTTCTCCGGCCCCCTTATGACAAACTCCTTCACCTGTTCGAAGTTGTACTCGTTTATCCTCATTGGGACGCTCAATTCCATGGCGATGGGTAAGGGGACCCCAACCTCGTTGATGGATATGTAGGGGTCCGGTGAGATCACCGTCCTGGCGGAGAAGTTCACCCTCTTTCCCGAAAGGTTAGATCTGAACCTTCCCTCCTTTCCCTTCAGCCTCTGTGCGAGGGTCTTGAGGGGCCTTCCGGACCTGTGTCTCGCCGGGGGTATCCCGGAGGTCTGATTGTTGAAATAGGTGGTAACATGATACTGAAGAAGCTCCCATAGATCCTCCACAATGAGCTGTGGTGCACCGCTGTCCCTGTTCTCCTGGAGCCTCTGATTGATCCTGAGGACATCCACCAACTTGTGTGTCAGATCATCTTCCGATCTGTCTCCCGACTCGAGGGTTATCGAAGGGCGGACCGTTACGGGAGGGACGGGCAGTGAGGTCAGGATCATCCACTCCGGTCTTGCCACCTTGGGATTTATGCCCAGGAAAACCAGGTGCTCGTCCGGTATCCTCTCCAACCTCTCACGGATCTCCTTGGGGGTCAGCTTGTGCCCCTCCTCCCTGTAGGTGGTCGGTTTGTCAAGGCTTATCTTCTTCATCTCCTCTCCGCAGTAAGGGCACTGGCCAACGGATATTGAGTCGGACCTGACCTTGGATGAGAGGCTCAGGAAAAGGAAGGGATTTTCGGAGATCTTACCGATCTTCTCTATCTTTTGCCTCACCTTGTCCTGCCTCTCCTGTGTGAGTTTGATCTTACCGCAGGACCTGCAGGTCGCCGAGAGCATCTCCTTGATCATCTTGGTGTATCCCTCATGGATCACGGGCATTGCCAGGTCTATGTGTCCAAAATGGCCAGGGCACTCATCCACCTTCCTGCCACATGTCTTGCACTTGAGGCCAGGTTCGATTACACCGAGCCTGGGGTCCATGAGACCCATATCGATCGGGAAACCGTCGTCATCATACGTGTCCGCGGTAATGATCTTGGTCGCGGACATGTTCCTGATCTCATCAGGAGAGAGGAGGGCGAACTGGATCTTGCCGATCTTCTTTGGGATATACTGATAGTGTACCATTCATCACACCTCCTAGTTCAGGTCCTCCAGGTGAAGCCTCATGGCCACACACATGGATTTCAACTCATCCATCAACAGCTTGAACGCATAGCTCGTCTGTACGGGGTGAATGTCACCGGTCTCACCACATACAGGACACCTAAGTGCGCCCCTCTTGTCAAGCATGGCCACGTTGCCGCACTTCGGGTTGCCGCAGACGTATTCGATCGTACCGTCCGACTCGTCGAGGAGACGATCCTTGATCACCATTGAAACGCCGTGGGCGATCAGGCAGTCCCTCTCCATCTCACCGAACCTGAGACCGCCCTGTCTCGAGCGTCCCTCGGTCGGCTGTCTTGTCAGGATCTGGACCGGCCCCCTCGACCTGACGTGCATCTTTCCGGACACCATATGGTGCAGTTTCTGGTAGAAGATGACCCCCTTGAAGATGTCGGCAATAAGTTTCTTACCCGTGAAGGGGTCGTACATGGTCTCCTTACCGGTATGCTTGAAGCCCAGTTCCATGAGCTCCCTCCTCAGGTCGTCCTCCTTCTCTCCCGAGAAGGCGGTCCCGTCTATGGTCCTTCCTTCCATGGACCCCACCTTGCCGCCGATCATCTCGAGAACGTGGGCCACGGTCATACGGGACGGGATGGCGTGGGGATTTGTGACGAGGTCGGGCATGATGCCCTCCTCGTTGAAGGGCATATCCTCCGGCTCGGTTAAGAGGCCGATAACGCCCTTCTGTCCGTGCCTTGATGCGAACTTGTCCCCCACCTCGGGGATCTTCTCGCTCCTTACCGTTACCTTTACCAGCTTGAGTCCGTTCTCCGATTCTGTAACCATGACCGTATCCACGTAACCGGCCTCACGGGGCCTCACCGTCAGTGATGTCTCCCTTCTCCTCCTTGGGGTCAGGAAATCAGTGTGCTCCTCGAGGAAACGGGGAGGTGATGTCCTGCCGATCAGAACGTCCTTGCCCATAACCTCGAACTCGGGTGAGATGATCCCATCCTCGTCCAGGTTGTCGTAGGAGTTCTCTGCCCTGGAACCCATGACCTCGGGGCCAGGTGTCTCGATCCGGTCCTCCTGACCGCCTGGATACCTACGTTCCTCTACAGAATACGTCCTTATGAACGTTGACCTACCCAATCCCCGGTCTATTGAGGCCCTGTTGAATATCAGGGCATCCTCCATGTTGTATCCCTGATATGACATCACGGCGACCACGTAGTTCTGTCCCGCAGGCCTCCTGTTGAGGTTGACGAACTCCATCGTCTTTGTCTGGACCATTGCCTTCTGCGGATAATGCAGAAGATGCGACATCGTGTCGCACCTGATCCTGTAATTGGATGTCGAAAGACCCAGAGACTGTTTGGCCATCCCTGATCCCATTGTGATCCTCGGAGAGGAATTGTGTTCCGGATAGCATACGAGTCCGGAACAGGCACCGAGTATGACCATCGGGTCGATCTCCATATGTGTGTTGTCCGAGGTCAGGGAATCCTCGTCAACGGCAATGAATAGGTCCTCTTCCTCCTCGGCGTCGATATACTCCGCGATCCCCTGGTGGACCAGGTCATCCCAGCTCAGCTTCCCCCCATTCACATCTGCCCTCTTCTTTTCCGTGAGCAGGAGCTTGCCCCTCTCCACGACGAAGAGGGGCCTCCTTACACGACCGTCGTCGCAGTTGATTATGACCGAGTTGATGTGCTTGTTGTGACGAATGTTGATCTCGTTGGATTTCTCCTGAGGCATTGCGAGGAAACCCTGCCTCCTCCTCTTCCTCATCGAGTCCACAAGTCCAACGGGATCATGGTGAACGCCAATGAGGTTGCCATTGAGATACACCCTCGCCTCGTCGGTCAGCTCCTTCTCGATCCTTCTGACCCCCATGTCGAAGAGGGTGGATTCAAGCTTCCTCTCATCGTAGCCCTCCGATACATCGACCACCAGGGCAAGGTTCTTCACCAGGCCGCAGTTCTGGCCCTCAGGGGTCTCGTTGGGACATAGCCGGCCCCACTGGGTTGGATGAAGGTCCCTCGCCTCGAAATGTGGCTGAGACCTTGTAAGGGGCGAGGTGATCCTCCTCAAATGCGATATCGTCGACATATTGCATGTCCTATCCAGAAGCTGAGATACACCATCCCTTCCGCCCACCCAGTTACCCGTGGCAAGGGCGTGAATTATCCTCTGGCTCAGGACATCGGGCCTGATCGCCGAGGATATGCGGAGCTTCCTCTTCCTTGTGATCGTCCTCTCCAGCTGATATTTGAGGTCCTTCATCAGGGACGTGATGGCAACCCGGAACAGGTCCTCCATCAGATCCCCTGCGAGGGAGATCCTCTTGTTGGCATAGTGATCCTTATCATCCCTCTCACGAAGTCCCAGCTTGAGCTCCAGGACCGATCTTGCGATCCTTCCGAGGTATATCGCCTTCTTGATCCTCTGGTCCCTGTGATCTCCAAGGTGCGGAAGAAGGGACTTGTCGATTATCGACTCCACCTTCTTCTCCCTGAACTCCTTGGCCTGTCCGGTGGCAAACTTCTTCTCCAGGTAGTTGAGCGAATCCTCGGTAACATACACACCATATGCCTCGGAACACTCCTCCAGATTTGCGAATATCGTATTGTTCATCCTCTCATCCGAGACGATCGCTTTTGCGATATCCTCATCCGTATCCATTCCCAGGGCCTTCATCAGGATCATCAGGGGTATCTGGGCGGGAGCTGCGGGAACGGACACCATAAGTATGCCGTCCTTCTTCAGCTCCACGGAGGTAAGCGCCCTGAAACCCTCCCTCTGCGAGAACACCTTTGCGACCGGTCTGGGGGTGCCATACTTCTCCTCCCACTCGACGAGCACCCTGTTGGGTGACAGGTCTTCAAGGGAGATCAGGGATCTCTCCGTGCCGTTGATGATGAAATATCCGCCTGGGTCCAGCGGGTCCTCACCGGAATCCTGCAGCGCCTTATCGTACTGTTCTTGAGACAGGTTCCTCTCCTGAGACATCATCTCGGGGTGGAGGTTGCATCTCTTTGACTTGATCATGATCGGGAGATCGCCGATCTTCACCTTCTCTGGCTCCCTGTCCATGCCGTTCTCGATTATCGTGAACTCGAGGAATATGGGGGCCGAATAGGTGAGGTCCCTGAGCCTCGCCTCCAGGGGAGTGTGCTCGTGGGTGGCACCATTGGCCTCTTTCACGATCGGGTTTCCGACCGTAATCCTTCCCAGTTTTACATCTATGCTCTCCTCATCGAGCTTGTCAACATCCAGGCGGATGAGTCCACGTTCGTTGTCGACCTCTCCTATCCTGATCGAATCGATTATCCTCTGCATCCTGGACTTGGGATTATCGTGGGTAGGCAGAAAATCGTTGAACGATGCAAGCTGATGGTTGATTATGTTCCTGCTCCTGAAAAAGGCCTCTACAATATCTTTCAAAGTACCACCTTTGATAAAAATGAATATGATTTCGTCTGAATTCCACATGTCATGTCTCAACCACCCCTTGATCAGTATATCGGCTTGTCCTCTATCACAAGGCGGTAATAATGGTAGACACCGGCTGTCGGGCTTTCACGTTCGATCCTTATCACATCACCGATTTGTATCTGGTCCTTTCCCTCCTTCTTGTACTGTTGGGATAATGCCTTGACGCATGGATCTATGATCAGCATCTTGGGAAGCTGGTTCTTGTTTATATTAAATTTTTCCAGTAAGGCTGCAGTCTCCTTCTCTGTCGCCAGGGAGTGGCGCGGTACCATATGGTTCTCGAACACATTGAATCTGGGCATTTGGGGGACCTCCGGGCATATCTCTGGTAGCGGGAATATCGCCAGATGCGAGAACAGAATAGCGGGTCCGAGGGGATTCGAACCCCCGGCCGTCCGGTTAAAAGCCGGACGCTCTTTCTAGGGAAAGCGGCAGCTATAATCCCACCAGTCGTTCCTACCTAGCTAAGCTACGGACCCAAAATTTATCATTCCCACTATCTGACAAGTCCAGAACGAACCGTGCATAAGCGATTTTATATTTATAAGTTTCTACAATCCAGGCCTTTTTCCCCCTTATGATGGGATCGGCGGGATCCGTACTGCATTTGCCCTTCCAATTGAAACATCCCCCATCAAAAAAAGCAAAAGTGTTATTAAGGTTCCATTACATGTATGCTCGTTCCTGAATCTGACATATCCAAGGATTGAGTTGAGGGTATGCTATATACCTAGGTAAGTCCAGGGAACGATGTGGTCGAGATCTTTGTTCTCTCAGATATATCCGTCGAATTCGATCGAGGTACCATCTATTCCTACCCCCCCTCCCTTCTCCACTTCGCCAACGACCTTGCCGCCTTCCGGCCCCAGGACCTCAAGGACCTTATCAACATGATCGGCATCGACCACTATGGAGAAACCCATTCCCATATTGAACGTCTGGTACATCTCCAGATCATCCACCGATCCAAGTACCTGAAGCATCCTGAAGATCGGGGGCACATCAAGGGGCTCCTTGATGCGATAGGCCCACCCTTTGTTCATTCTGGGTAGGTTCCTGAGCCCCCCACCCGTTATATGGGCCATTCCATGTATCGATCCACGGGTACAATTTGCAATCATCTCCATGATGGACCTTACGTAGATCGCGGTTGGTACCAGAAGCATTTCCCCCACGATGAGGTCTCCGTTATCGCCAGCCCACGATTCGAACTCCGCCCTGGATGTGGGGAACCGGTTCCTGCCCTTCCAGGTGCCCGTACCGAGGATATCCTCAAGGGATGCGGTCAATTGGATATCGCTGTCCTCCAGGATCCTTCTGACCAGGGAGAAGCCGTTGGAATGTATGCCGGTTGATGGAAGGCCGATGATCAGGTCCCCCTCGAGTATCCCCTCTCCGGTGATCACATCGTCCTTACCGACGGCTCCAAGGCAGGTTCCTGCGAGATCCAGTCCGTTTACGATCTCCGGTAGCGTTGCGGTCTCCCCTCCTATTATCGTCAGGTTCGACTGCCTCGCGCCATCGTTCAACCCGACACCGATCTGTCCCAGTAACTCCGGCGAGGGGCTCTCGGTCGCGATGTAATCCACGAATGCCAACGGCTCGGCGCCTATGCAGATCATGTCGTTGACGTTCATCGCCATGCAGTCGATCCCCACCGTATCCCACTTATTCAGGCTCTCGGCGATCATGATCTTGGTCCCCACCCCGTCCGTACACAGTGATAGGTATCTGTCCCCGATATCGATCAAACCTGTGAAATGTCCGCCGATATCCACATGTCCTCCGAAACCTTCCCTGCGGAACCTGAGGGCCGATACCAGTGATCTGATCGAGTCACCCTCTTTCATTATATCCACACCGGATCGTGCATAGGTCATGCCGTCCTCATCGGTATCCTTCATGTCCATCACTCACCTGGTAAGTAAAATACATCCCTTCTCCGTGATATATACGGTATGTTCGGTCTGTGCGACCATCCCCCCGGATATCTCCCGTAGTATGGGGAACGAATAAATGGCCTGAGCTCTCAAAAGCCCGTTTGTGACCTTCTCACCTTTATTGAACCTGGAGGATATGGACCTCTCCGAGAATGGAAGGGATGGAAATTTCTCCATTATCATCCGGAGGGCATTGCTCTGACTGTCCTTCAGATACCTCTTCTCCCTCACGAACCTGTATATGTTCGACCTCTTCCCGTTAACCACCTCGCCCACTCCCGTGGTGGCGAAAGGTTCAATGGCAACGATGGTACCCGCCGGAATGACGTCTGTACCCCTGTCGTCATAACTGGGGACGGAAAGGCCCGCATGGAGCTTGTATCTCTCGATACTGTGCCCAGTCAGGTTGATGATCGGTCTGAACCCCATCGAGTTTATGGTCCTTTCCACTATGGAGCCGATCCTGGAGAGGTTTATCCCGCCCCTGACAACCTCGATCGCCGCATCCAATGATCTCTTCGAGGCATCGATCAGCGAAGAGTATGTATCTGTCCCCACCTCCACCGTCCTGGCTGTATCTCCGATACATCCGTCGATATGGGCGCCCACATCTATCTTGACCAGGTCCCCCTGTGAGAACTTAAGCTTGTCATTCGCCCTGGGCGTATAGTGGGCCGCGATATCGTTCACCGCGATATTGACCGGAAAAGCAACCATGCCCCCGCTGTCCACGATGAACTCCTCCACACCTTCCGCGACATCCAGGTACGGCGTATCCTCCTCCACCATCCTGACGCCCAGATCGCGGGCGCGCCCTGCGATCTCGCCGGCCCGCTTCCATCTGGAGAGCTCCCGATCATCCATCTG
>JAUVLN010000110.1 GCA_030600725.1 Thermoplasmatota archaeon
TGGTCATAACCGGCAGGGAGCTGGGAAAACCGGTCTATTCGCTCTGCGGCACCGAGAAGTTCATCCCCTCGGAGTACAGGATGCCCTTCGACGAGACCAAGGACCCCACGGAGCTGTACGATGGATCTACGAACTTGACCGTGAACAACTTCTACTTCGACAGGACGCCGCTCAAGTACCTATCAGGTGTGATCACCGAGGAGGGGCTCACGGATATCATCAAGGTCAGCGACAGGTGCAAGAAGCTGAAAATGCACCCGGACCTCCTGTAATAACATATTTGGCGGGGGGTTTCCTGCCCCCCGCCGGGGTCTCAAAATCCTCTCTTCTCATCCCACTGCACCCGGGCGTACTCTGCCCGGGCCGGGGAAGGTCCACGACCCATCCGAGTCCCCACGTTCGACCCGATCGTGGGATATGGACTGAAATGGGCGATATGGCGGCCCTCCGGACCGGAGGGCATCGCCCCTTTGAACTGCTCAGGAGACTGTTGCATTGATCTCATTTATCACCTCCGTTTTTCATACCATCTGGTTTTTCCTTCTTTTCAAGAGCCATCTTTTTTCCCAACAGATAGGATATGAATAGAAAGTTATATGAGTATTTTCAGGCTTATAATGAATATATAATCAAATATATAGTTTAAAATCATAAATTGGATCCGCCATCCGATCCGGTTTTCACTTAGATTTCTAGAAACAGTTAAGAGCGGATAACAATATGCGAACATGGGGAGTCCCAAGCGTGTTTAAAGCGAACGGCTCCCAGATCCTAAGGGGGGTACAGATGATATATCAACGTGCTGCTTTGGGCTTTGTAATGTTTTTGATGGTCCTCGTTCTCACCTGTGGTTTTGCCGCTGGAGAGTATGGAACGATAGATAACACCCATTCCGACACGCCACTTCTTGATGGATATGTCATACATATAGAAGCTGACGAAAGTGGGGACCTGATCTTCGTTGGATACTTTGGATACTCGGGATCCGACATGGGCAAAGGTTTCTCGATCATTGACAGAAGCGCCCCCTCCATCAGGCACTACAATACAACAACCACACCCCCCCTTGCGAACGACTATATGGTCCTGATGGAGTACGACCAGGCCGACAGCAGGCTGATCCTCCTCACCATGGACCCGTACGAAACCACACTCTACCTGGAGATCCTGAACGTGGCGGACGACACCATCACGTCCACCCCTCTGGAGATATCCGACCCATACCTCAACGACATGGAGTACGATCCGATCACGGATGTGCTCTACATCGGCACCGATTACGGATTGTTCATAATAGACGTGGATACCGCTACGACCATCCGGAATTTCGATACGTCCAACGGCCTTATGGGGGATGAGGTGATTCGTGCCTGCATCGACCCCCAGGAGAGGGTACTCTGGATCCTGGTCGACGATTATTACTCCGGCCATATACAATCCGTCAACCTGGACGATCAGCAGCTCCTCGAGGAGAACTTCACCATCTTCGATTACGCCACGACAGCCGGCTTCTCACCTTACGAGGTTGAGAGCTTCATATACGATCCGGCCACGAGGGAATTCTACGTCTCATTCGAAAGTCTCTATCGGGAGGATGACGGCCATACCTACTACCTGTCCTACTTCAGCAGGGACGACCCGTACGACTTCAAGGCCATCAACACGTCGATCTCGCTGGAGGGATACCCGTATATGGAGTACGAAGGAGAGATGATACCTGGATCCTACATACTCAGCATGGCCACGGCCAGGGGCGGAGATTACATCCTGTTCACGATGGGGGATCTGGGGGTCGGCATCATACACTGCTCCGACCACAGCTACAGGGCACCATTGTGGGATGGCTATGACCCCTACGGGGGCATCTCCCTGTGGACCTACTTCACCGGAGGGTTGGATATCGCATACTGTCCGGATACGGATACAGCGTGGGCCGCCGGTATCAGCGGCATCCTATTCTTCGGTCCGGATGATATCATCACGGAGGGAGGAGGAGAAGAGGCGGAAAAGATAGAACCACAGAAGGTCGACATGGTCTCCTTGTACGCGATCGAGAAGGGCGAGGAGGAGGAGAGCCAGGATGTGGACAGCGATACCAGACTTGGGCCACGAGATATGCTTCACGTATCCGCGTACGCCCCCTACATTACCGACACGCCCATCGACCACATGGAGCTGAAGATCATCAAGGAGCCCGGAGGCGAGGTCGTCTACGAGAAGAAGGAAGAGGGGAACTCGATAGATCACGAACAGGATGTGAAGGAGCTCCCCACTTCCAGGTCCACAGTCAAGGTCCTGGCCAAGGACGCTCAGGGGAATACCATCTACGAGGATGAGTCCACATTCTACGTGGACAACCCCGTCTCCAAACCGATAGTATCCACCGTGGTAGGTGCCGGGATAGCCCTCACCGCAAGCCTCGGGGCAGGTATAGCCATATCAACACTTGGAGCAGGGGCATCGTCAGCTGCGGGAGGAGCAGCATCCTCTGCGGCCGCAGGCACGGCCTCATCCGCTTCATCATCAGCGGTAGGATCGTCCTTCTCGTGGAAGAACCTGCTCTTCGGTTTCGCCTCGGAATACGGCGAGGAAACCCTCAAGGAAAAAACGCCTCCAAAGGATCGGTTCCTCGACCTGAAGGGGTCGTTCATCACAAAGCGCGAGGTGGTCGCGATGCTGATCTCCGTGATCGTGCTGGTAGTTGGTTTCGGCTACGTTGAGATGATGTCCGCACTCGCCCCCAACAGGATGATCGAGGTGCTGGGCATACCGCTGTTCACACTGCCGAACTTCTCCCTTACCTCCTTTTTCATGGTCGTGCCCGTGGTCTTCTTCACATCCGCCCTGATCATACTCGCCATTGAACTCGTTGAGGAGCTATCCGCAAAGATGATCGGGCTCTGGTCCGAGTTCAGGATCTGGCCCATCGGACTGATCACCCTCCTGATCTCCTCGATCTTCCTCATGCCGATAGGATACCCGGGCAAGGCCGTCCCGAAGGGAGAGGTAAGGATCACGAATCGGATGGAGGCGTTCATCTCCTCATGCGTACTGATGTCGATACTGGCGATGATGTTCCCGTTCGAGATAGCGTTCCTGATCGGGGACAGCCTGAAAGCGGGGCTTCCGGCGGACCTACTCACCTCCTTCGGGATGATAGGTATCACCATGTGCGTGATGATGTTCGCCTACTCCGTGTTCCCCATCGTGCCAATGGACGGGAGGAAGCTCTGGAAGTTCAACAAGTTCTACCTCATAGTGATGCTCCTGTTCGGCATCACAACATTCGGGCTCTGGTCGTTCAGGCTCCTCCCGAACCCAATATTCTGGAAGGGAGACTACGTGATATACATCCCGACCTGGATACTTGCAGCTGTTTTCATGGGTATCAGCGCGCTTGCCATGGTCGGGCTGATAGGGCTTGTGATCCTCGGGTTCACCTTGAAGAACTGGGACGACCCCAAACCCAAGAAGAAGGTGAAAAAGAAAGAGATCGAGGAGTGATCACTTCCCTACCACCGAGTTCCTCAGGTAGAGCCGGTACTTGGATATCACCTGGGAGAGGTCCGCAATCCTCAGGGCGGACCTGTTTATCACGAAGAGGTTCTCCATTATCTCAACGTGGGCCCCTGATGAGAACAGGCCCTTGCCATCCTCGGTGCAGGCCGGCGCCATCCTCTCTATCTTCTGGGTCAGCTCATTGAGGTAACCATCCTGAGGCGAACATCTCCCCTCTTTTTCGAACCTTCGGAGCCTGATCAGGTCCAGGTCGTCCCGGGCGCCACCCTCCTCAAGGGAGGACATCATACGGGATACGGCAGGCGATATCGAACACCTCCAGAGTGAGATGAACTCCTCCCAAAGCGGGCCGTTCCCGTCCCCATCCTGTGCGGTGAACGCCTCCATCACGCTGCAGGCCGACCTGACCATGAACTCCAGCTCATCGTGGGACCTCTCCATCGATTGGACCATCAGGAAAAAACCCGCGGGCTCGATGCCGGGGATGTCCCAATGAGCGTTTATCGCCTGGGTGTAGAGGTCATCCATGGTCACCTCCCGTGTCTCTATGAAATACCTCAGGTCCTCCAACCCCCCCTTCACATCCGAGTGCTTCGCATCGAATATCAGTTCCGGGAACTCCGAGAACGCCTCGAGGGACTCGGACAGGATCGCCCCCGCCCTCCTCATCAGCTGCTCGCCGGAATACCGGGGAAATATGAAGGTGCACCTGTAGAACCCTTTCTGGTTCGAGTAAGTATACCCCAGCTCCCTGGACAGGTATTCGAGATCGCCCCTCAGGCAGCGGTCCAGCTCCCTCTCCCCGGGCCTGTTGATATCCACGTGAACGTACCTGTCGGTGAGCGAGAGGGATATCAGCGACTCCCTGAGCTCCTCCGTGTTCGATCCAAGGCCCTCCTTCGACCCGACCCTGTTCGCCCGATACCACGGCAGGTCGTTGACATCGAGCGCCCTGCATACGTGGCTCTCCGTCTGCATCTCCTCATCACCGATATCGGCCCGGTAGACGACGAAGCTCCTGCGGTTGATGGGCTTGAATATGACGGCGTCCTTGTCCCATCCGAAGGTCCTTCTGTATATGATAGGAATGTTCATGGTCGAATACTGGTCCCCCTTCAACGATATTAACCTCTCCTTGAGGGCCTCCCCTGTATTGGGCTTTACCGGCTGTTTTCCCCTTCTCTTCTTCAAGATGTCACCATCTGTTGAATGTTCGGGTCGGATATAACCCTTCTGATAAAAATTCTTAAACATAATATGATGGATATAAATATTATTTTTAATTAAAAATCGCCTTATATCCCCTTCGGTAATATCACCTTATGGGGTCATAACCCCAGGGAGGAATGTTAGAATATGAACATAATAACGGCGATATTTTTATTCTCGGCCTTGGCAGCGTTGGCCACGTATCTTGTACTATGGCTGATGGGATTCAGGATCATCCCGAACGATCGATGTGCTTTAGTCGAGACCAGATGGTCATCAAGAGGATCGCTTACGGATCGGATCATCGCCCTCAATGGAGAGGCGGGATATCAGCCCAAGGTCCTGAGGGGTGGCATCCACTTCAGGTCCCCGATCAAATACAGGGTCCACAAGATACCGTTGGTAACGGTCCCTCAAGGACAGATCGGCTACGTCTTCGCAAGAGATGGCGCGCCTCTCCAACCGAAACAGACACTCGGAAAGGTGATACCCCAATCCAATGATTTTCAATCGGTCAGGGGTTTCCTGAAAGGAAATGGTCAGAGAGGGCCCCAAAGGGGGATCATAAGGGAGGGAACATATGCGCTCAACCTCGCTCAGTTCGTTGTGATCCTTATGGATGACATATACTACTATGCGATCGACAAGGGCGATAGTAAAACCTTCCGGAAAATGGCCGATCTAATCAGGGGAAGAGATGGTTTCCGACCTCTTGTTATCCGCGGAAAGCACGACAACATGGGAATCGTCACCATCCATGATGGACCGGCGCTCTGTCCCGGTGAGATCATCGCACCCCTGGTTGGTGAGGATACACCCGATTCCGGCCTGAACCACAACAACTTTCAGGACCCCGAGAGGTTCCTGAAAGCCGGAGGCAGACGCGGAAGACAATATCAGGTCCTTGTTGACGGCACATATTTCCTGAATAGACTGTTCGCAACCGTGGAGATCGTGGGGAAGACCGTGGTCCCGGTGGGACATGTGGGAGTGGTTGTCTCATACGTCGGTGGAAAAGGCTGGGATGCCTCCGGTAAGGACTACAAACATGGGGAGCTTGTCGAGGTCGGCCACAAGGGCGTCTGGAAGGATGCATTGATGCCGGGCAAATACGCATTCAACATCTATGCGGGAAAGGTCATCCAGGTCCCGACCACCAACATCGTCCTCAAGTGGAAGAAGAACGAGATCGGGAACCACAAGTTCGATGAGAACCTGAGCGCCGTGGACCTCATAACAAAGGATGCCTTCGAGCCGGAGCTTCCGCTTTCCGTGGTCATACACATCGACTACAGGAAGGCGCCCCTTGTCATCCAGAGGTTCGGTGATGTCAAGAAGCTGGTCGATCAGACCCTCGACCCCATGGTTGCCGCATATTTCAAGAACATCGGCCAGACCAAGACGGTGATCGAGCTGATCCAGAAGAGGAACGAGATACAGACAATAGCCTCCACCGACATGAAGAAGAAGTTCCTCCACTACGACCTGGAGCTGGAGGAGGTGCTTATAGGCACTCCTGCGTCCTCGGGCAGCGATGAGAGGATAGAGAGGATCCTCTTCCAGCTGAGGGAGCGCCAGATCGCACAGGAGCAGATCAGGACCTACGAGAAGCAGGAGATGGCTGCCGTCAAGGAGAGGGAGCTCAACGAGGCAAGGGCGAAAGCCAAACAGCAGGAGGCCCTCACCGAATCCGAGGTAAGCATCGATATCCAGAAGAACTTTGGTAGGGCGGAATTCGAGAGGTCGCTGCAGGAGGCGTCAAAGATCAAGGCTCTAGCAAGCGCAAACGCAGAGAAGGTGACCAGGCTCGGGATCGCGAAGGCCATCTCCGTGGAGGAGCAGGTTGCCGCCTATGGTGGGCCGAAGTATCAGGTCGTCCAGCAGACAATGGATCGTTTCTCCGAGGCCGTGGAAAAAGCAAAGATCGACATCGTTCCAAAGATGGTCATGGGGGGCGAGAACGGAGGAGGGGGAAGATCCGCCTTCGAGGCCCTTCTTGCCGTAATGCTGTCGGAGAAAATGGATGTGGATCTGGATCCGAAAAGAGCGCCCTCGAACAGGGCAAAACAGGTAAAAGAGGAGATATTGAAAGGTATCGAGAGGGGACAGGTCGGTCCAACCGGTACCAGAAAAAAGGGCTCCCCGGCCTGAGGACCCGCCGAAATCCTTACAGGGCCCGCATTCCCACCGCTTTTTGGTGGGGGGCCCATTAACACTTCATCAATACTTTTTTCAAATTGTAAATGGTATCCCGGTT
>JAUVLN010000283.1 GCA_030600725.1 Thermoplasmatota archaeon
GTATGGCTGATACGGGCAGGGAAACCGGATAGGGCATTGAAGGTGCTCAGGGGATCTGCCAAACGGATCAGGGCTTTGGAGGATCGAGGGCTCCTGATGGAGCTGCTCTCCGCTTCTGTCTACGCAAGGTTATCGATGGGGGACCGACGAGGCGGTAAGAAAGCTCTTCTGGACCTCCTCTACAACCATCCTGTCAAGAGCGACGTGAGGGCCTTCAACCTCCTCAAGGAGGCGGTGGAAGGCCATGTCTGGCTCAGGGAGGATAAGGACACCAGAGAGCTCTTCGAGGGGGAGGTCGTTTACCGCATAGACCGATATGTGGTCGATGAGATCAAAAGGAGGGCGAAAGACTCCTATCCCAATGAGTTCGGGGCCATGCTTCGAGGGGTAGGGCATATCACACGCCTTGATCCGATAATGGAAGGCGCAGGCGGACGGACGCAGTTCATGTTCTCACTCTACAGCAGGTTCTCCGGCAGGAATGTGGAGGGGGAGGGAGTGGTCCACTCCCATCCATCCGGATCCGCCCGTCCAAGCCGAGCGGACCTGAGCATGTTCGGCAGGTTCCCGGGCATCAACATCATCATCGGGCACCCCTTCAGGGACGATTCCATGGCAGCCTACGACAGGCTAGGGAACCGCGTGAGGCTTGAGATAGTCCCCTGATCGATCCGCCCTGCCCACAAGTTCACGTGCGATGCCTTTCAGGAGAGATACCACCTTGGGGTCCAGGCCGGGGTGGTCCAGGGCTTTTATGCCCTGTCTGGTGAGGTGTTCTGCCCTCTCCCTGCTGTATTCCAGGGATCCCGTCCTCCGGACTATCTGCCTGACCTGCTCCGCTTTCTCCTCGGTCACGGAGCTGTCGCCAAGGGCGGAGAGGATCAGATCCCTCTCCTCTTCGTCGCAACATTCCAATGCCTTGATGATCAGGAGGGTCCTCTTCCCCTCGGCAAGGTCGGAGAGTTTTGATTTATCGTCCTCCCTGGCCGGGTCCCCGTAGAGACCAATGATATCGTCGATGATCTGAAAGGCCGTGCCGACCGGCAGGCCGAATTCGGACAGGGCCCTTGCCCTCACGTCCGGAGGTCCGGAAAGCGCAGCCCCTATCAGAAGTGGGGCCTCTATCGTGTAGCGCGCGGTCTTGTACCGGTGGACCTTCATTACATCCTCCTCGGTCCATCCCTCCTTCACCTCGGAGTAGAGATCCAGTAGCTGGCCGTACCCGGTATCCCTCACCATCTCCACCTGGATCCCGAGGGCATCCTGAACCCTCTCCTTCGGGAGACCACAATCCAGCAGTGCCCTCTCCCCGTAGGATTCGGCGAGGTCTCCCGCTATGATCGCCATATTCCTGCCGAACGCTTCGGGATCGCCCCTGAGCCCCTCCTTCCTGTGGAGCTCCTCGTACATTCTATGGAATGATGGCCCCCCCCTTCTAACAGGGCCCTGGTCCATCATATCGTCGTGGATAAGGAGCATGTCCTGGATGAGCTCCATGGCCACCGCCCCCCTCCTCGCCTTCCTGACATCCTTGCCTCCCACCGCCATATAGCCCAGAACTACCAGGATGGCCCTTACACGCTTCCCTCCCCTGAGCGTGTACTCCTGAAGAAGGTCCAGAAGCGTCTGCGCCCTCTCATCGTCCATCAAGGCCTCCCGCTCCCTCTCGAAGAACCGAACTATCTCATCCTCTATCCGCTCCTTCTCCTCTGGTATAAGCTTCCGGTGGTCCAATTCCTTATCCCCCATACCCTTTTTTCAACATATGGCCCTCATTCGATAATAGCATTTCCCGACCTGTTTTCACAATGACATCCCCTGGTCGGAACCGATATCGATCTGTTTTCGATGTCAGGGGCTCTATACTAGGTTCCCCCGGGACATCCTGCGTCAAATTAATATCTCTTCAGGTTCATCAAGCATGGGTTACAGAGGATGTTATCATGTCCACTTACATGACAAGCAGATGGAGCGAGGAGATGAGCAGGCAGCTTCCAAGGTGCCCGGCCTGCAAGGGCGAGATGTCCTATGGATACCTGGTTTCAAGGGAGCCCATCCACTGGGCGGGCGATATCGAGAACAACCGGTTCAAGGATGTTGAGAACCCCATGACCGGTGAATTCAAGAAACCCCTGGGCGTCCCCATGGCGAAATGCATCAGGTGTCGACTCCTCATCACGGTGCTTCCACCGTGAATGTCCCGGGGTCTGCTTTATTTTATCAGGGCGGGAATAGGACCATACAGTCTATAGGTCAGTGGGTCAGTTGCATGTTAATGAGGGGGTGATCACTCCCCGTCATCCGAACCGATTCTTTCCGAGCGGACACCTCCGCGAGGATAGAGTAATCTAACGATTACTCTTCATCTGAGTGGTCACTTCCACGAAGGTTAGACTATTCCTCGGAATGGTCGTCATCCGAGCGGACACCTCCGCGAGGATAGAGTAATCTTACGATTACTCTTCATCATCGAAGACCACGTCCCCCTCGATCATGCCTGGCTCATCAACCTCTTCAAGATCACCATCTTGAAGGTCAGACGAATCTGCTGATTCGTCGTAATCTGGTTCCGGCCTTCTTGCCCCCATGATGGATTCCTTCGGTATCTGCATCTCCCTTCTCTGATCGAAATCGGTATCTGTGCCCGCTTTCTTGGGCCTCTTCTTGAGCTCGTCCGCCTCGAAATCCACCACCGTGGTCTTCTTTGCGAACTTGTAACCCGTCCTGCCCAGGAAATATATTATCCCCACAAGGATCAGGAAGAATATGACCAGAAGGACGATCCTGACCATATTGCTTACGAATGTGTCATCGTCACCGGGTGGCTGGTATTTCGCCACACTGAGGGTCGTGTTGAACCAGTCGACACCCCCGCTCCAGTCCACCCCTTCAACGCTGATGATATACTCCCCGACCCCGGTGTAGTTGTGGAAGATCCTGTAACTGGCAGTATGATAGAGCACATGGGTCTCCACCGAGCCGTCCCCCCAGTCCACGGTAACCTCCACGGTGTCCTCCGGATCGTTAATGGCCAACTGGAGGTTCACCCTTATGGTGCCGTTCACATTCAGCGCCCAGTTGAGCTCGGGGCTTACAAATGTG
>JAUVLN010000023.1 GCA_030600725.1 Thermoplasmatota archaeon
GGAATACACAAGGCCGTATTCCTCGGCCGAGCTTGAGAAGATCACCACCGGGTCCAGCTCCCGAGATCTGACGGCTTCGAGAAGGTTCAACGTTCCTGTGAAATTGATATCGTAGGTTTCCCTTGGGTTGGAAAACGACCTCGGGACGAACGTCTGGGCGGCCAGATGATATATGATATCTGGTTCACATTTGCGGATGACCCCGGCTATCGATCGAGGATCAAGCAGCTCACCCCTGTGGTATGTAATATCTCCGTTCTCGTTGTTTATGTCCAGGCCGCTCCTGATCAGCCCGGAGACCTCATCCCCCCTTGAAAGGAGCGCCCTTGAGAGATGCGTCCCCAGAAAGCCGTCCACACCGGTCAACAGGATCCTCTTGGATTCAGACATCTCAACACCTATACTCTCATGCTCTCCTCTCCGCCCTCATCATTATCCGGACCAGCTCCGAAAAACCCACCCTGGGCTTCCAGTTCAACTCCTCCCCTGCCTTTGTCGGATCGCCAACAAGAAGGTCCACCTCCGAAGGCCTGAAATATCTGGGTGAGACCTCCACCAGGGTCTTCCCAGAAGAGCTTTCGATCCCCACCTCCTCCACCCCGCTGCCGCTCCATTCTATGTCGATCCCCACCTCCTTGAATGCAAGTTCCGTGAACTCCCTAACCGTGTGCGTCTCACCCGTGGCTATGACGAAATCGTCCGGCCTCTCCTGCTGAAGGATGAGCCACATCGCCTCTACAAAATCAGGAGCATAGCCCCAATCCCTCTTGGCGTCGAGGTTTCCAAGGACCAATCTATCCTGTTTTCCCTCGATGATATTTGCTATGCTGAGGGTTATCTTCCTCGTCACGAAGTTCTCACCCCTTCTGGGGGATTCGTGATTGAACAGGATGCCATTGGAGATGAACATATCATAGGCTTCCCTGTAATTCCTGGCGATCCAGTACGAGTACAGCTTTGCCACGCCATATGGGCTTCTCGGGTGAAAGGGTGTGGTCTCACTCTGGGGCGTCTCACGAGCTTTTCCGTACAGTTCCGAGGTGGCCGCATTGTATATTTTGGTCCTGTCTATCAGGTCGAGGAACCTGACGGCCTCGATCAACCTGAGGGTTCCAATGCCGTCCGTATCCGCAGTATATTCGGGCACCTCGAATGATATCTTCACGTGGGATTGGGCGGCCAGATGATAGATCTCGTCGGGCTCTATCTCCTTGATGATCCTGATCAGGTTCGAGGAATCGGTCATATCCCCATAGTGGAGCGTAAGGGTGCCGGGCCCCTCTCCGTTGATGGAGTGAAGGTGTTCGATCCTCTGCCTGTTGAAACTGCTGGACCGCCGGACCAAGCCGTGAACCTCATATCCCTTCTCGAGAAGGAATTCGGCCAGGTACGAACCGTCCTGGCCGGTCACTCCCGTTATCAATGCGGACCTTTTCATCGAACCACCCCTGATGATGATAGGAATAATGGTTCCAGTTATTTAATGCTAGTTTAATATGGCTGACGCAGTGAATTTTCCAATGAATATCCCATTTTTCCCCCAAAAAGGCAGGGGGCCCACAGTGTGATCAGCGCCAATTCCTAATATCAGTTGAACCATTTCATCAACAGCAGGACCTCAATGAAGCCTGTTCGATATCAAGGAGCCCCAGGATGAGGATCGCCATACTTCACTCGGCCATGACGGAGGGCAACAACGGAGCCGAAAGGCTCGTCTACGACCTGGCCATGGAGTGGGGGTCCCGGATCTATATCTGCGACTACGATGAAAAGGTCAAGTCCTCCTATCCGGGGATCGAGGATATGATAGAGCTCGATAGGATCCGGCATCCGGGGTCCTTCAGCAGAAAGTACTTCGAGATGATGAAAGTGATGACCGGGAGGAGGGATGTCGATGCCGACTTTATCTTCTACTCGACCCCGATGCCCCTGTTCAGGATAAGGAAGGACCCCACGCCCTACATGTACATGTGCTACACCCCCGAGAGGGGATTCTACGACCTCAAGGAAATCCTCAGAGATAGGATGCGGGCCTGGGGGTTCCCCAGATATCAGATCGGATACCTGATGCTTCTCTACAGGAAGAGGTTGGACTGGAACCTGTTCACACGCAGGGTCAGGGCCCGACAGGTGATCACGAACTCCGGACATGTCATGGACCGGTATGAGAGGATATACGGGAGCCGACCAAGAGCCGCCATCCCCGCCCCGATAATGGTCTCCAGGTTCAGGACGGGGCCCTCAGAGGATTTCTATTTCACCGCGGGGGGACTCAGACCGAATAAAAGGGTGGATATGCAGATCAAGGCATTTGCCGGAACCGGGGAGAGGCTCGTGATCGCAGGAGACGGCCCGGAGAGGGAAAAACTGGAAAAGCTTTCGGGAAAACTGGGGGCGGATGTGGAGTTCCTGGGCAGGATATCGGAGGAGGAGCTTATCGATAAGTACTCAAGGTGCAAGGCGTTCATCTTCTCCGCCATCGACGAGGATTTCGGTATGGTTCCCCTGGAGGCAATGGCTTCCGGAAAGCCCGTCCTCTGTGTGAATGAGGGGGGCCCGCTTGAATATCTGAACGATAAGGTCTCATTCCTGTTCGATGATGTGAAGGGGTTGAGGGGCCTCATCAAGGCCCATGATACCGATGATTACGTTTCCATGAAAGATGATTGCATACAATTGGCGGATGAATTCGACAGGGGAAAGGTGGCGGATAGAATGAAAAGAGAGATCAAGCTCATCCTTGAGGAGTTCTACTGAGGGATAAGGGTCGGGGCCCTCCTTCGGGGGCCCCTGAACGATCGGTTCACTGCTTCGGTCGGTTCACCCAGTGGACCGGATCTTCGCCCTTCAACGCCATGATCACCTGCTCTGATACCATGGTCCCCGCTTTCAACTGGGCATCGGTGGTGTTGGCACCGATATGTGGGGTGAACGATATGTTATCCAACTCGGAGAGATCCGTATCCCCCGGAGGTTCGGTCTCGAACACGTCCAGACCTGCGCCTCCTATCTTCCCCTCTTTCAAAGCATAATAGAGGGCTTTCTCATCGACCACTCCACCGCGGGCGCAGTTGATGATGAAGGCGGTGTCCTTCATGATCTCAAACTGCTTTGTACTCAGCATGTGTCTGGTGGGATCCGTGAGGGCGACGTGAAGCGAGATGAAATCGGACCTCTTGAGAAGTTCATCCAGCTCCATGAGCTCAATACCAAACTCCTGTGCGACCTCCCCGGGAAGATATGGATCGAACCCGATGGTGGTCATTCCGAAGGCCTGACACCTCCTTGCCAGGGCCTGTCCTATCCTTCCGCAACCTACTATCCCCACGGTCTTTCCTTCGAGCTCCATCCCCTTGAGCTGTTTCTTGAGCCACTTTCCGCTCTTGATCCCGGCCGTTCCCCTTTGGATCCCTCGTGCAAGGGTCAGCATGTGCCCGAACGCCAGCTCTGCTACGGATATGGTGCTGCCCATCGGGGCGTTCACCACTTTTATCCCCTTTTCCCTTGCATGGGCGATATCGATATTGTCCACGCCGATGCCCGCCCTTCCGATGACCTTCAGGTTTGAGGCTCTATCCAGGGCGTCGGTCCTGACCTTGGTCCTGGACCTCACCATCAGGGCGTCGTATCCGCCGATCATCTCAAGCAATCCCTCCGGGGAGACCTCGTCGAGCACGACCTCATGTCCGGCCTCCTCCAGCATCTTGACCGCCTCGGGGGCGATCCCGTCCGTGACAAGAACCTTCATATCCATCACTACCAACCCTTGATACGCTCGTCCGTTATTATAATATCTTATTATCCGTTCGAAGGAACAGGATCCTCAGGGTCTCTGCGGTGCTTTTATTGGTCCAGATCCCCAAACCTATCCCGGCAGTGAGTCCGGTGATCACCCGCAGCAGGTTGAACGATTCGTACGCGGTCAATGCCTGCGCCCCCCCATCCAGGACCATGGGGGCCAACGCTATAAGAAGGAATGTCAGGGGGAACCTCTTCGAGAGGAACATCCCCACGATGCCTCCCATCAAAAGGCCCGCGAAGAGCCCGACATCCCTTGAGCAAACCGGCATCTGGTTCCCATTCAACCGGTAGGACCTCTCGGGTATCTGATGACAGTAGATGTCGCCGAATACGTACGCAGCCCTCGATATCGGGGAACCCAGTTGATCTAGCTCGGCATCGTATTCCCGGCTCCCCACCCTCCCCTCCTCATCCAGTAGTATGGTGCCTTCTTCCTCCAGGAACGGTGCCATTATTACGGATGCGAACACGATCAGGAAAACTGTTAGCAGGGGGATGCCAAATGGATTGGGTCGGCCGATCAAATGCCTCATTCTGTCGATAGGGTCAGTGGTCACCCCTCACCCCTCCAGTTCGTATCTGAGCAGGGCACCCACTCCCCCCATCCTGTCGAACATCTTTCCATTGTCATGCAGGGACGATATCACCATTGTGCGTGCTCCGATAAGAGGGGCCATGGACAAGAGCCCCTTACCGATATCCGTTCTGAAGACCGTATCGGAGATGATCAGCATCTCCACCGCCCCGATGTCAAGGGCCGATCTGACCTCCTCCTGTCCGTAGGCCGCCCCCTTTCCCTTCCCCACCATCTCCATGAACCTGTTGAGCAGGGAAGCCTCCTGCGCCACCCGTGACCTGGTGATGATATCGTGGAGTTCCTCCCCTTTACAAAGGACCTCCCTGACGCCTGCCATTCCTGCGGCGGAAGCGGGTACGGCGATCATCCTGGGTGCATCCTCCAGTAGCTGCTTGCGGAACTCCTTCATAAGCGCTTCCTTGAAGAACCCCGGACCGATGAGGACAAGAGGGATCTCACTATCCGCCACCGGCTCGTATGCCTTGATTATATCATCATAATATCCGGACCATTTTCCCCCGCCGCCGTACCTCTTGCCGCCCCCGCCAACCTTGATGGTGGCAACCTGTTCCATACCGTAATCGAGCATCCTGATCAGGGTCGCCTCCTCATCATCCAGTGAGATTATCATGAACGAGGGTTTGCTTGAATTTCGCCTTGCTTCGTTAATCAGGTCCCTGTCCCCATCGGGCATCGGATCCTTTCTGATGTCGATAACTGTCCCGGGGTCCACGTTGAAAGTGTGGTATCCGCGGATATCCTGAGGGGCTTCCACGATCCTTCCCTTTACCCTCAGGTTATCGGTAAAGGGCTGAAATTCAACATCCTCAACCTCAACAACAAGGTAGACCTTCTTTCTGGCAGGGGCATCAGGGCGGATCATATCCGTTCTGCTTTCGGATCTTCTCCATGTGATGCCTCCCACGGATGTGCCCGGGGAGAGGATCTGATAGAGGTGCCAGAGGTCGTTCATGGAATCCACCCTGACCTTCAGGCGGGTCCCGTTGTCCTCCTCTTTCAGTATCCTCATATCTCAACCTCCGTCATATCCCATCCTCGGAGATCCTCTGATCACTGGTCCACCCGTACTCCGTCTCCCGGCCCGATCTGTGCCCATCGTAATATCTTGTAGTGGAGGTCCCCTCCATAGACAAGGGGGTCCCGTGCACACATTTCACAGGAGAATCATCCTTCAGTTCATACAATTTATTGATGAATCCCTTGTACTCTCCGATATCGTGGAAATAGAAAATGAAATTGCTCCTGCTGCCTGATGAGTGCCATAAGATCGGGTCTATCCTCCGTTTCAGCTCCTCCTCGTATTCGATTATGCTGTCCATTCCGGCATCGTTGTGATACTCAACTACGAAATGTGCCCTTATATTGAAGCCGAAGCGTTTCATGTTCAACCTGTAGTTCTTGAAAAGCACCCCTTCCCGCTCCAATAACAATCTGGTCTGACCTACCTTCTGCCTGGAGATCCCCAGCTTCTCGGATATCTCCCTGTCCCCAAGCGGCGGCACGGTGACTAGCAGCGGTAGGATCCGAAAAAGGGGGCCCTTCACCTCCAGATCGAGTTTCGGATAGCTCGAGAATGGGTTCTCATAGCCGGATAGGGCGGGCGCTTCCACCTCGACCCCGAAATGATACCTCAACACGCCCGAATAGTCCCCCAGGTTGTGAAGGGTGTTCGTTCTTACCTCGTCGAAGTACTCCCCGGAACTGTAGATACCGCTAACCCCCTCACCTTCTCCCCTTAACCTGCATTTCGAGATCACATTGTTGTAGTCGGTGTATGTGGGTGAAAGTATCATGAGGTAAAATGCGTTGCCGTCTGTCTCGAATATAAATATCGATCCGTGCTCTTTTGCGGTCGAGAGGAACAGTTCCCTTGCACCATCCTCATCTATATCGTTTCTCAGTATCCCGTACTCAACACCGCATATCTCAAAGCCCATCACGAACGGATCTATGGCCCTCTCGAACCTCATTACCCCTGCCTTCAGAAGACGCTTTCTCATCGAGGAAAAGGTGGAATCCTTGAAGGAGATGGCACGGCATATCTCCCTCGACGGCGCCCTGGGCCATTTTGTAAGACAGTAGAGGACCTTGAGGTCCCTCTCATTCAATGCCATCTCTCCGAAGAAGGGCCTCATTTGTTAAATATTATACGAGGATTTATATCCAGGTCCATTACTGGCATCCGGATGATGACGGTCTTTCAACCTGACCTGGAGGGGACAGCATACGGGGACCATACGGCCGATATCTGGCTCGTTGGATCCGGGGATTCTCCCGGGATCGTGTTATCACGAATGGTTTATGGCCTGTACGGGGCCGTTGCGGATAGATTCGAGATCGAGGAGAAGGGAAAGACGAGGATCGTTCTCGAGGCGAACTCCCTCGACCTCATCCTGGTGGACCTCATCTCTGAGGCCCTGTTCTATCTAGATGCTGAGAGAGAGATACTTACAAACATCCAGGTGGACCTCTCCAAAGTCGCCCCCTTCCGATTGATCCTGGACGCTGTGGAGTGCCATTATGAGATCCCGAAAGGGGCGGAGGGATTGGAGATCAAAGCGGCGACATATCATGGGGCTTACCTGAAATCCGTAGTGGAGGGGTGGGAAGGGAGGATACTTCTTGATATCTGAGGGAGGTCCCCCTTAAATATTAAATAAATAACATCTGAGGGAGGTCCCCCTTAAATATTAAATAAATAACCGATGATTAGGGGAACATAGTCGTTGGGATGTATATGGTGTTCGACAGGTCGATATGCTTCCTTCCGGAAGATACTGTCCTCGAGGAGAAGGTCCTGAGGTGCAAGAACGATATTATTATCTCCGATCGCGCCCAGTTCCATCGGGGCATCATCACGGAGGGACGGTTGTTTCTCGGGGAGTTCGTGGAGATCCGGGGCGATCTGGTGGCCCTCGGGGACATTAGGGTGGACAAGGGATGCAGGATCGCCGGGGACATCACCGGGGACTCCGACATCTTCCTGGGTGAGAGGTCAATGATCAAGGGGGAGGTCGTCGTCGGAAAGAACCTCGATATCGGCGAGGGCGTCGACATCGATCCGGATACCATAGAATCCAGGGGGTTCATCAATATCAGAAACCCGATATCCGTGATCGTCTACATCCTTATCTACCTCCTGGAACTGATAAAGAGGAGCGATTCCACGGAGGTGGATGATTTCTTCAAGGAGCTGGAGGCGGGGGAGGAGGACAACTTCCTCATATCCAAGAACTTCACCTATCTCCCCAAGGGTTCGAAACTCGAGGAGGACAGGCTCTTCGTTGCCGGGGATATCAAGATCGGACCCAGAAGCCAGATCGTCTCAACGATAGAGGCGGAAGGGGACATCGAGATCGGGAATGAGGCGCAGATCTTCGGGGATATCCTCGCCGGCAAACGGATCTACATCGGGGAGAACGTTGTCATCAACGGGAAGATATCCTCCGGATCGGAGGTGGTCATCCACCACGCCGCGCGTATAGGTGGGGACATCAGGTCAAAAAATATAGTGATCACACCCGACACGATAGTGGAGGGCACACTGAGGGGAGACGAGGGCATCAAGATCATGCCAAATGGAGATTCAGCCATCGAGGAGCGTATACTTAGATTCGAGGGGGGCATGGATTCCATGGAGGGGTTCGTGAGCGAGGATTGATCGGTTGGTGCTGTATCATAATTACATTGATGATCCGGTTTTTTATGGATACACCCCGCTGAGGGCGGTCGAAGTGGTCACATTTTACCTTTAATTCCAAAATATTTATGTACTCTTGATAATTCACCCTCCTGTCGGACATCCCTTGTTGTGCAAGGGAGCCCCAATTGTGCTACGGAAGGTCGATCGAATGAAGTTTTCCAAGAATGAAAAAAAGATCCTATGGGGTCTTGTAAGGTACCCCATGCTCAACGACAGACAGCTCTCCGAGAAGATCAAGGTGAGGATGTCCACCCTGAACGCCATCAAGAACAAGATGAAAAGGAGTGATCTCATCAAGGATAGGATAATTCCCAACGTGGAGATCATGGACTATGAGATCCTCTCGTTGTTCTGGTCGCCCCTTACCCGGACGACCGACACCAAGAAGGATGGCGACAGGCTGATCAAGATATTCGAGAGATACCCCAATACCTACACGGCCATGGTATTCGGGGATGCAATCTTCTTCCTTTCACTTTACAGGAACTACACCCAGTACAAGATCACGGAGTTCAACCAGGAGGTCGAACTCAGGGAGATGGGCATATACGACGGGGAGAACCCGCACCGAGCCCTCTACCCTCTCTCCACCTCAATCATCAACAAGAATTTCGACTACACGGCCGTCCTCGAGAGGGCATTCGATATCGATCCTGTCCCCGACAAATTTGATGAGGGGGGCGCCCCTCTCGAGAAGGCCAGGGAGAAGATCCATCATCTATCCAACAAGGAAAAGATGATCCTCCGTGGCATACTGGAGAACCCCGATATGCCTGATAACAAGATAGCAGACCTCCTCAACACGACAAGACAGGCTGTTGCAAGGCACCGAAAGGAGCTTCTTGAACTCGGCGTGATCAAGAAGACCAGGGTGATCGATTATAAACATCTGGGTTTCAATATCCTCACAATGGTAGATATGGAATACACCAAGAAGGATGACGAGTTCGGAACGGCACCACCATCCTCAAAACTTCACCTTCCGAGCTTCTTTTCCGTATACGGGAACACGGAGGGCGCTTCCCTTTCCCTCTTTATGGATTTCGAGAAATACGCAGAAGGAAAAGAGAGGTATACGGATCTTATGAAGGAGTTCTGCACCTGGCGAAAGGAGCCCTACATCAATCTGTACTCACCCTCCAATACCATCACGATCAAGCATCAGGATTACCTGCCCCTTGTCGAGGAGTTCCTTGATGGGAACTGATGGAACATTCACACCCCCCTCCCTCTCACTCTCAACCTTAATAAGAGAGGAAGAAGCTGTCATTCTGATATGGTGGTATAATGTCTGAGGAATTAACGGTGGAAGAGCTTCCCGGCGTCGGACCTGCGACAGCGGAAAAGCTGAAGGAATCGGGGTATGATGATATTATGTCGATAGCGGTGGAGTCCCACACCACCCTTTCAGAGGTGGCGGATATCGGGGAGGCTGTTGCCAAGAAGATCATCGTAGCTGCCAGAAAAATGGCCAATATCGGTGGGTTCGAGACCGGAGACCAGGTCCTTGAGCGAAGAAAGAACGTTTCAAAGCTGACCACGAGTTCCAGAGCCCTCGACGATCTGCTTGGAAGCGGCCTGGAGACCAAGAGCATTACCGAGCTTTTCGGCGAGTTCGGCTCTGGCAAGACCCAGATCGTACATCAGCTGTGCGTAAACGTTCAGAGGTCCGAGGAGGAGGGCGGCCTTGACGGTCACGTCGCTTATATCGATACAGAGAATACATTCCGTCCCGAGAGGATAATCCAGATGGCCATGGGACAGGATATGGATCCCGAGGAGGTTCTCAAGAACATACATGTCGCAAGGGCCTACAACTCCCACCATCAGATGCTGCTCGTCGACAAGGCTAAGGAGGTCGCCAAGGAGCACAATATAAAACTCCTCGTGGTGGACTCGCTCACCGCCCATTTCAGGGCCGAGTATATTGGAAGGGGGGCCTTGGCGGATAGACAGCAGAAGCTGAACAAGCACATGCATGCGCTGTTGCAGTTCGGAGAGATCAACGGCTGCGTGATCGCAGTGACCAACCAGGTCTCCTCCAAACCTGACGCCTTCTTCGGCGACCCCACAAGGGCGATCGGCGGGCATATAATAGGCCACACCTCCACATTCAGGATATACCTGAGAAAATCCAAGGGAAACCGCCGCATAGCCAGATTGATAGATTCTCCCAACCTGCCCGAGGGTGAGGCGGTCTTCACCGTTATAGAGGATGGCATCAGGGACTGATCGTTCAATTAAGCACCCATAACCTTTTGGGATACACATAAGGATGAGAAGAGGCCAGGCTACCTATTTTCATAGCAAAAACCTTTTGAATAAGTCCCGTGATAATCGCATGAGGGATTACCTTGGAAAAAATGGACATTAAAAGAGGCCTCGGTTCCAGGATCGAGGGGGAGAAGCTTGGAGAGCTCATGAAGGAGATCTTCGGAAACATGGAGAAGGACGGGGGTTGGTTCGTCTCCAGATATGGGGCAATGCAGCCCATCAGGACAAAACTTTCGACCAAATCCTCTCTGTCCATGGAGATAATAACGGTAAAGGTGCCCGATGAGGAGGTACTCAAGACCATCAGGAAGAGGAATGCCTTCCTCGAGAGGGCCACCGGTTTCAACTCCAAGCAGAGGTTGAAAAGGCTGAAGGATAAGGCCAAGAAAGAAGGGCTTTAGAAGATTTTATTTACCCCTCTAACATTCGGTGGTTCCCAGTAAATGCGGATGTGGTCTAGCTCGGTAGGACCGTAGCTTCCCAAGCTACTTGCTCGGGTTCAAATCCCGGCATCCGCACTTTATCCTATTGAATATAGCACATATTAATCTGAAATAGGATCCCGTGCAGGATTTCGGGATTTGAACCTTGGTCCTGGAAAATTTGTGATCTTTTATCGCGAATTTTACAGGTCGGGAAAATCTTTGATTTTCCCAAGATCAAATCCCGGCATCCGCATCTTTTTCTTATCGCCGATTTTAAATGTTGCAGAAAAAGATGCTCGAAAATAATTACATACGATGAAAATGAATTATAGGATGCTGGTGCATTTTCATCTGGACTTTGGAGCTTTGATTATCGTCAATTATTGTGCAGCTCCAAAGTTCCGGCATCCGGGGATTTGAACCGGACTTACGAAAGGGTTTGAACCCTTGGGTCTTTGATGTTTTCGTAATTAGAAACGACGATAAGGAAACATCAAAGTGCGACTAATGCCGTCCTATCAAAATATATCATCCAGGTATTATGTCTGCATCAATCCCGGCATCCGCACCATTTTCTTATCGACGATTATATGCGCTACAGAAAATGGCGCTATAAAATAATTATATACGCTAAAAATGAATTCTATGATGCTTAGGCATTTTTAGCTGGCCTTGAACATTTTATTCAGCGTCAATTATAAGCAATGTTCAAGATCCCGGCATCCGCACTTTATTCTACCTTTCATTATCATCACCCATCTCTACATTTTAATAAATGAAACATACTCAACAATAGATGATGAGCTCCCGCGTGAACAGAAAGATACCGACCATCGAAGATGTTCTGGAGGCGAGGAAAAGGATCCAGGGGCACGTTAAGATGACGCCTGTCCTCACCTCCTCGAGCATTGACGAGATGACAGGGGCCAGCTTATTCTTCAAATGCGAGAACTTTCAAAAGATGGGGGCATTCAAGTTCAGGGGGGCGTGCAACGCCGTGTTCTCCCTATCGAAAGGGGAGGCGGAGAACGGGGTCGCAACACATTCCTCGGGGAACCATGCCCAGGCCCTGGCACTGGCAGCAAGGGAACGGGGGATCAAAGCATATATCGTGATGCCCACCACCGCTCCGAAGGTCAAGGTCGAGGCGGTCAGGGGATACGGTGGTGAGATCATCTTCTGTGAGCCCACCCTCGAGGCCCGGGAAAGAGGGCTCGGCGAGGTCATTGAGAGGACGGCAGCTCATTTCATCCATCCATACGACGACCCCCGGGTCATTGCCGGCCAGGCCACGGCCGGGCTGGAGCTTGTGGAAAAGATCGAGGATCTCGATATCGTTATGGCCCCGGTGGGGGGAGGAGGGCTGCTCTCAGGAACCTCAATTTCGGTCAGATCCAGGTCCCCCAACACGGCGGTATTCGCTGCCGAGCCCTCGGGAGCGGATGATGCCTACCGTTCATTCAAGAGAGGGGTTCTGGTTCCTTCAAAAGAGCCGAAAACCATAGCGGACGGCCTGCTGACCTCCCTGTCCGCCCTCACGTTCAGTATCATAAGTTCAAATGTTGATGAGATCGTCCGGGTGGAGGAGGATAACATAATCCTCGCCATGAGGCACATATGGGAGAGGATGAAGGTGATCGTCGAGCCCTCGGCCGCCGTACCTCTTGGTGCAGTACTTCAACATGGGGATATCTTCAAGGGAAAGAGGGTGGGCATAATACTCTCCGGGGGTAACGTGGACCTCACTGCCCTGCCCTGGTGAAAAGCTTATTACCGAAGTAAATGGTTATTCCAGAAGGAGCTTGAGATATGAGGGTGGCACTCTATACGGGGACCTTCCAGAAGGATCAGGACGGTGTGGCAAAGACCATCTACAGGTTGGTTGATACTCTGGTGGGTCATAGAATCGATCTCGCCGTATGGGCCCCCTCGATAACAGAAGGTGTGGACAGGGGTTTCACACTGCACAAGGTCCCTTCCATATCGCTCCCCCTATACCGAGATTACCGGATAGGGATGCCGAAGGGGATCGGAAGGGAGCTTGATGAGTTCAGACCGGATATCATACATATCACCACTCCTGACCTTGTTGGCAGGTCCTTCCTCGGATACGCGAAGAGGCATGGCATTCCCATTGTAACCTCATACCACACGGATTTTTCCTCCTATCTGAAGTATTATCATCTTTCCTTTCTGAAGGGGATGATGTGGAGATACCTTAGGTGGTTCCACAACGGCTGCAACGCAACGTTGGCCCCGACAAGGAGGGTGAAAGAGGCACTTGAAGGAAGAGGAATAAAAAATGTTCATGTCTGGTCCAGGGGAATCGACAGATCACAATACAGTCCGAAGAGGAGGTCCGAAGAGCTCAGGAAGGAATGGGGAATGGAGGGGAAGATGGTCATCCTCTACTCCGGTCGGTTCGTATGGTACAAGGATATCGACACATTCGTTGGTGTATATAATAGATTAAGGAGAAAATATGATGACAGGGTAGGATTCGTTCTCGTCGGGAGCGGACCAAGGGAGGAAGAGCTCAAAAGAAGAATCCCTGATGGTGTATTTCCAGGTTATCTGACAGATGGGGATCTATGTAGTGCATATGCCAGTTCGGATATCCTTTTGTTTCCTTCTGTGACTGAAACGTTTGGAAATGTTGTCCTGGAGGCCATTGCCTCCGGCGTACCCGCTGTCGTTTCCGATGTGGGAGGATGCAGAGAGATCATTGAGGATACTGGAGGGGGAATCGTCGCCGTTGCCGGGGATGTTGGATCGTTCCTCAGAGCGGTCTCATTGTTGATAGAGGATTCGGATCTGTATCGAAAACTTAGATTGAAGGGGATCGAGAGTTCCAAGAAGAGGGAATGGAATGGGGTAAACAAGAAGGTCCTTGATATTTACGATAGAGTTGCTATTACAGGCTGATAATATGAATACGATGATCTATATCTCTATCTATTGGCATTTTTGGATCGCTTAACTGAATGATACCCATACCCAGACGATAAGATAAGTTGAAATTTGAGTGCACTTCAACTGGAAAGTATTTTAGTGATATT
>JAUVLN010000013.1 GCA_030600725.1 Thermoplasmatota archaeon
TACGTCGGCAAAAGGTATTGGAGATGGATGGACATCTGCCGCAATCAGACCTGCTATGTGAGCTATATCCGCCATTAAATAAGCGCCTGTTGATTTGGAGATTCGGGCAAATTTTTCACCAACCAGGGACGAGGTATTCAGATCATTGATGATCGGACATCCCGATTGGGATGATATTACGCTCAACAGGTTGATGGATGATATCGAGGGAGTATGATGAACAGATCGGCAAAGATCTACGGAGAGGTGAAGAGGGAGGTCGCCAAGACCATCATCGGATATCAGGATATAGTCGAGGATTTCCTGATCTGTCTGACAACGGGGGGACATCTGATGCTTGAGGGGGTCCCGGGTGTTGCCAAGACGACGCTCGCCAAGACCCT
Source organism: Thermoplasmatota archaeon (assembly GCA_030600725.1). GTDB lineage: Archaea > Thermoplasmatota > Penumbrarchaeia > Penumbrarchaeales > Penumbrarchaeaceae > JAGLEG01. The sequence goes on from JAUVLN010000013.1 coordinate 384, forward strand.
TTCGGAGATAGTAGGTGTCAAGTTCAAAAGGATCCAGTTCACCCAGGACCTGCTGCCTTCGGACATCACCGGCCACTACTATTTCAACCAGAAGAATCAGGAGTTCCAGTTCAGGCCGGGACCTATCTTCTCCAATGTGGTACTGGCCGATGAGATAAACAGGGCCCCTTCCAAGACCCAGTCCGCACTCCTGGAATCGATGGAGGAGACACAGGTTACCGTGGAGGGAAAAACGTTCAAGCTTCAGGAACCCTTTCTCGTCATGGCAACGATCAACCCGATCGAATCCGAAGGGGTATACTCCCTTCCCGAGGCCCAGCTCGACCGTTTCATGATCAAAAGCAAGATGGATTACCTTGAAGAGAACGATGAGCTGTTGATGCTTCAGATGAAGAGCAATGGAACGAAGAATACGACCCCACGAAAACTCCCTTACGAGGTGTATCCGATCCTGAGGGAGGAGTACCTCGCATGCCATATCGATGCCTCGATCCTGAACTACATCAAGGATATCATCATCGAGACGAGAAGGGACCAGAACGTCAACCTGGGGGCCAGCCCCAGGGCGGGGGAGCAGATGCTCTACGCAGCGAAGGCGGCGGCGATCCTCGAGGGTAGAGACCACGTGATACCTGATGATGTCAAGCGGGCCGGAAGGAAGATGATACCGCACAGGATCATGATATCCCTGGATGTTGAGCTGGAAGGGACCACCGCGGAGAATATAGTAGAAAAGGTCCTCTCCCGGGTGGAGGTCATCCGAAGACCTGACAGCCCGGCACCGGGGAAGCGGATGGCCGGTCAGACCGGATCGGGGTGATCCCATGGGAGATCCGTTTCTCGCCTATGATATCCGCGGCAGGGTCGGTGATGAGCTGAACGAGGACCTGGTCAGGTCCATAGGTACCGCCTACTGCAATCTGGTAAAACCGGGGAAGGTGGTGATCGGGCAGGATGTCCGTCAGAGCTCCGCATCCCTCTCGGATGCCCTTGCCCGGGGACTTATGGAAGGAGGGGCAGATGTACTGGACATCGGCCTTTGCGGGACGGAGATGATATATTTCGCCACACCGTACCTTGATGTGGATGGCGGGATCATGGTGACCGCCTCCCACAACCCGCGCGATTACAACGGAATGAAGATGGTGACCAGGGGGTCGGTCCCTTTATCCAGGGATAACGGCCTGCACGAGATCAGGGATATGATCAGGGAAGGCCGTATCAAGAAAAAACCTTCCGGCTCCACGCTCAAGGAAGTGGACGTGTGGGACGCTTATATCGAGAAGCTCGTTGGTTTCTTAAAGGATCCCTCTTCCCTCTCCTCCATGAAGCTGGTGACCGATCCCGGTCACGGCTGCGCCGGACCCGTGTTGGATAGGCTCGAGGAGAGGCTGGACCTGGACCTTGTCAAGATCCACAACAGGCCTGACGGCAGTTTCCCCGCCGGGATACCAAATCCTCTGCTCCCCGAGATGAGAGGGGCCTGTTCGGACCTTGTAAGGTCCGGATCGGCCGACATGGGCATCGCCTGGGACGGCGATTTCGACAGGTGCTTCCTATTCGATGAGGAGGGCGGGTTCGTCGAGGGTTACTACATCGTAGGCCTCCTGGCCAGGTCCATACTTTCAAGGGAAAAGGGTGGAAAGATCGTTCACGATCCGAGGCTGATATGGAACACGGTGGAGATCGTGAACGAGGCGGGTGGGATCCCCATCATGAACCGGACGGGGCATGCATTCATAAAGGACAGGATGAGGCAGGAGGATGCGGTTTACGGGGGGGAGATGTCCGCACACCACTACTTCAGGGATTTCCATTACTGCGATACGGGTATGGTCCCATGGATCCTTGTCGCAGAACTCATGGCGACCGGTGGTTCCACCTTATCCGAACTGCTCTCAGATAGCATGAGGAGGTTCCCGGTAAGCGGTGAGATCAACAGGAGAGTTGACGACCCCTTCAAAGTGATCTCCGAGATCGAAGGAACCTACGGGCCTGATGCGAAATCCATCGATCACACCGATGGGGTCAGCCTGGAGTTCGACAGGTACAGGTTCAATCTCCGATCCAGCAACACGGAACCCCTTATCCGGCTGAACGTGGAGGCCAGGGGCGATAGGAACCTGCTGGACCAGGTGACCAACTCCATACTGGACAGGATCGACCCGGCCTGATGCTCAGCGCAGGATCATATCTCCTGCCAGGTGACCTGTCGACCATGCCAGCTGGAGGTTGTACCCTCCCGAGATCGACTGTATATCAAGGACCTCCCCGGCGAAATGGAGGTTCCGAACGATCCTGGAGCCCATCGTTCCAGGGTCCACCTCGCCAAGGGACACGCCTCCCCTGGTCACGATCGCCTCCTCTATCGACCCCAACCCATCCGGGTGAAAGTTCAGCCCCTTCAACGACCGTACCATCGATCCCCTCACAGCTTTTGAAAGCTGGGACATCCTCACGGTTCCATCAACATGGAGCTCCGAAAGGATGAACTCCGCCAATCTCCCGGGGAGCAGCGAACGCATCTCAACCTCCAGCATCTTCTTCGGAGAGGAGCTTGCTCGTTCCCGGATCATCAGATCGAGGTCCCGATGATCCACATCCGGGAATAGATCGATGGATATCTCCATATCCACACGGCTCTCCACATAACAGCTGGCAAGGAGGGATACCGGACCCGATAACCCTCTGTCGGTGAAGATCAGATCCCCTCTTTGGTCGAACACCCTCTTCCCGCCGTTATCTTTCAATATCACCCCAACCTCCTGCAGTGATAGTCCCTCAAGGTCCGCCTTCTCGATCCCCTTGATCGAAAAAGGTACCAGGGCGGGACGAAGTTCAGTGATGTTATGCCCCAATGAGGATGCCAGACCATAACCGTCTCCCGTGGAGCCCGTGGCAGGGTAGGATGACCCCCCTGTTGCCAATATGACACCTTCTGCCCGGATCACCCCGGAGTTTTCCAGAACAACACCCTTGACGACCCCATCCTCCGTGGAGATGCCGGTCACCCTTCCCCTCCTGATCTCAACCCCGACCTCATCCATGGCTTTCATTAGCGTACCCAGCACATCGGACGATCTGTCGGATACGGGAAAGACCCTATCGCTTTTTTCCCGTCTTGTCCGAAGGCCCCTTGAACCGAAGAAGGAGACGACCTCCCCGGGCCCAAAGGGATACATCGACGGTCGGAGAAAACGGCTGTCGCAGAGGGCGACCTCCAGATGATGTCTTATATCCGAGCCGTTCGTGATATTGCACCGCCCGTTCCCAGTGATAAGCAGCTTCTTTCCCGGACGTTCATTCCTCTCTATCAGCAGAACCGATGATCCCCTCATACCGGCTGCATGCGCGGCCATCATTCCGGCGGGCCCACCGCCGATAACAACCACATCCCAGCTCCCGGCCATATTCCCACCTATCAGCATATCCTCGGGACCGGATCCCCGTGGGGCGGGTCCATTATCCTCTTTCCCCCCACCTCGGTCTCCAGTATCACGCCCGAATGTGTCGAGACCACCTCCCCGATCACCACGGCATCACGCCCGTATCTGTTCATCCTGACGGCCTTAAGGACCTCCTCCTCGGCCCCTGGTGCGACGCAAACGATCAGCTTGCCCTCGTTCCCGATCTCGAAAGGGTCCAGTCCCAGCATGTCACATGCGGACCTCACGGGTTCCTTCACGGGGATATCCTCCTCCCTGATGATCAGGCCGTAACCCGATTTGGAGGCCCATTCGTTGACCCCGTTGGCGAGGCCTCCGCGGGTGAGGTCCTTGGCGGAGACCGCGCCTCCCACCTTCATGATCTCTTCCATCATGTGGTTCAACGGGGCGATGTCCGAGCGGACCTCGGTCTCGAAACCGTAGCCCTCCCTGAATGAGAGAAGGGAGATACCATGATCCCCCACGGATCCGCTCAGGATGATACGATCTCCGGGCCTGGGCAGATCGTCCCTCAACCAGGACGCGCCCACCTTCTCACCGCCTTTATTGGCCCTTAGGGCCGATGCTCTTGAAAGGCAGGATGGGAGCAGGTCGTGCTTTCTGCCTATCCCCGCCGTGGATATCACCATGCCCTTGACCCCCCCGTTCTCAACGACCTTGGTGTCGCCTGTCACGACCTCCACGCAAGCCTCCTCGCAGGAGGTCCCTATCGAGGACATTATCCGGTCCAGAACTTCTATATTCAACCCCTCCTCTAGGACCAGGGAGAGGGATAGGGCCTCGGGCCTGGCACCCACCACGGATAGGTCGTTCACGGTTCCGGCAACCGATAGCGCCCCTATATCGCCTCCCGGAAATTCAAGAGGCCATACCGTATGGCCATCAACCGTGAAGGCCATCTCCCCGACCGTGGCAGAATCATCGAGTAACGAGGGAGGAATACCTTCCTTGGAACGATCCTTCCGCCTTAGACGGGATAGTATCCTCTCCTTGATGAAAGACTGCATCAGCTCTCCGCCGGCCCCGTCCCCCAACTCGATAAACTCCTTTCTCATCTGGAACCACCTTATATCTCGCCCTCAAATGGATCCGACTTGGTAAACCTTTTCTTCTGGTAGGTGTAAACAAGATAGATCCCAACTGCAAGGATCAAACCCGCACCCATGACGATGCCGATAAGGAGGCCCCAATCATCACCCTCCTCCTTCTTCTCCTCGACGGAGAAGGATGACCGGATCACCATGAAGCCCGCATTGGTGCCATTGAACGTCGTGGCGGTTATATTGATGCTCAGGACCCTTACGGCCCCCGGTTTCAGGCCGGGGACGACCTCTAGCTTGACCATACCGCTCGTTCCCGGGGAGAGGACCATCGTTCTCTCCGTGGTTATCAGTTCATCCCCACCCTCGCCAATGGGGTCAAAATGAAATGTCAGTAGAAGGGATCCGTTATTGTACACCATTAGCGACAGAAGCCCTCCATCGGATGTCACCCTATCCTGGACCCGAGATTGGGTTACGCTCCAGGGCATCTCCCCCCACCCCCACACCGATACCACCACGAGGATCGAATCCTGTTTGATATTGCCGGTCTCATCCTCGACCCTCAGCGTTATCCTGTGAACGCCCGAACTGAGCAGGACCGTCGCCCTTCCTGTCCCGAAGTTCGACCTATGCAGTTCACCGTCCCTGTCCGAGGTCCAGGTGATGTTGAGCACATCCCCCCTCACCACATCCGGGTCGTGGATCTCCGAGATCAATGAGACGGTTCCTCCGGGTATCAGTACGGATCCATTGGCGGGAGAGGTGATCTTCACCACCGAGGGCGGATCCGGCATGTCCTTGATGTTTACCCCCAACCAGTAACCCTCGGACACCTCGCCGTCGCTGACCAGGAGGTATACGTAACCCTCCCCTGCCTGATCCTTATCCGGGACTATCCAGAGGACGCCATCCTCCAGCCTGGCAGAGAACGGTATCGATTCCATCAGTGTTATCGTGATCGGATCTCCATCGGGGTCGAAGAACGCATTGCTTAGGTCCAATGAGAACGGCCCCTCATCCTCGTTGAACTCGATGAATAGGTTCCCCCCTGCCGATTCGGGAGGGTTGTTCCTGTGTTCGGTCGTTGCCTCCACGGGACCTCCCATATCGGAGAGGGGCCCATCCTCATCCAGGGCCCTGACACCGTACCAGTACGTGGTATTGTCCTCCAATCCTATATCCAGAAATGAGAGCACATCATCGGGGAGGATCGTCAACTCGACCAACGACTCGTCGTCAGGTCCTTGACGGTACAATATATACGATACAAGGTCCTGTTCCTCCGGAGGCGACCAGGTTATCTCGATGGATGAATTGCTCTTCGCTTCCGCGGTCACATTTCTGGGTGGAGGGGGGGGAAGGGTATCTCTCGGCATATCGTACAGGATCTCCGAGAACTGAGAAGGCTGCCCCGCAGAGTCTATTGACATCAGCCCTATGGCATATTCAAGGCCATTCTGCAGGGATGTCAATATCTTGCTGTTACCAGGATAGAGCACATCTGCCACCATGCCCGAGTGTTGACTGATGAGTCCGTACAGGATCCTGACCTTTGAGATGTCCTCCCCGATATATTCCCAGGTGACCTCGATCGAGGCTCCTTCCGGCAGCGCCCTTGATCTTATGTTGATCGGAGCATACGGGGCCTGATCTATATCCACCGTTCTTACAAGGCTGAAACCTCTCGCCCCGTATTCGTTGAAGGTCTGCAACCTGAAATAGACCGTCTGGTTGGGGTTATCATGGACAGTCAACCGGTTCAGGTCGGTAGACCAGATATCGATATCGGTGATGAAATTCCCGTTAAAGCTTCTCTGGACGACATAATGCTCGTTGCTGGAATGGCTCCAGTTCAGGACCACGTCGGATGAGCCGTTCGCATATGTCAGGTCCACCTCCTTGATCTTAGGCATCATCCACTGCAGATCCTGCATCAGCGGGTATTGATCCCTGATGATTGCCGGGAGTTTGGTGTCCCCGATCCCATCATCCATCCTCCTGCCCCCGTCTCCGTTATCCTCACCATTATATTCGCTATAGTAATTACCCTCCATCAACGTTTCATTGTACCATCTTGAGACCGTGTACCCACTGGCAATCCTATCGTTCCCGATGAAGCCGTTGTGATAGATGGTGCAGTTGTGATCCCTGTCGATGGCGAGTCCGCATCCGATGAAGTGGTTTCGGGTGATCGAGGTGTTAAGCGGGGCATACAACGCAACGTCACATTCGATGAATTCGGAATCTCTGATGTAACCTTCTGTCAATCCGCTCAGACCCTCGATCCTGTAGAATTCAGAATCCATGATATAGGAGGAACCATTGTTTCTTTCAAAGGCCCCACGTGTCATGTTGATCCTGTAGATCGACAGATAACCCGAATGGTTCAGAAACATCAATGAATCCGTGAAAAAGGAGTCTGCAATGGTGACATTGCTCCCGTTTTGAGGATCATCGGTCGTGTTGACAGCCTTGTAGATCCCTTCGAACCTGCAGCCGTACATCTCGACGTCATTGTTCAGGACCTGAATTGCAATTCCGTATCCGGAGAATGTAAGACGATGAAAGGAGTGGCTCGAATTGGAGATCTCGTTTATCATAAAAGCCGTTTCGTCCTTATCTCCTGTAAACGTGCAGTTTCGGGGTATCCTGAAGGGGTTAACGATCCTGCAGCCGCTGAATACGCTATCCTCGGCATCCAACGAGACATGTTCGAGTTCGGCATTCTCGATGTAACTGTCCCTGATCCTGCAGAAGGCATTTCTGATCGAGGAGTTGCCGATCCTGGATGAATTCACCCCAAGATGCTTGGATCCCTGATGGCCGAAACCATATATTGAAAGCGACCCTGTAATGGAATCAAGAAGGGAACCATCTTCCGTTGTCTGCGGATCATCGTCCAGATCGCAGAGGTCCATATATCCGTAAATGTAGATCACCGGGTCCACTGTGGACGTGCGGTTCATTAGAACGGTGCAGTTCCTGAATGTCAATGATCCGAATATTGTAATATTTCCCTTGAAAAGGATGGTCCGGTTCTCAAATATGATATCATCATCCTCTTGTATCTCCAGGTTTTCGTATACAAGATCGTATTCAACGCTCCAAGTAGAAAAGTTCCCATCGGATCCGCCGGATAAGGAAGATGTAAGTGGAATGACCAGCAGTGACAGTAGGATAACTACAGTACATCTCACACACGACAGACCTGCATCAGATGATTTAACATTTTTGGAGCGCTTTCTCACCTGCCCATGTTCCCCATAAGGGTCGTACCAAGGTCCGTAAGCGAGTAGATCCGATATCTGCCATCCCTCTCGGAAACTACGACTCCGGAGACCTCCATCTTCCTGAGGTGATAAGTGAGCAGATTGGGCTTTATTCCGGTGAGTTCGGATAGAACTCCAGGGGTCAGGGGTGCGAGGTTCAGAAAGAACAATATCATCACCCGATTCCTGCAGGACAGGAGGTCGTATAACCTCTCAAGCCTGGTAATTACGGAAGGATCGGGCCTCATCCTCTGAAGTGTTTCGATACCCCCGAGCTCCTCGACATCCTGTTCGACACCCGGCGGAAGCTCTCCCGACATATCCTCGTATCGCGGGAATTGATACTTCACTCTTTGCATCACGGATTCAGAACGATGAGAGCTCCCAGGGTGGATAGGCGTTTACCTGCAGGACCCCGAAAAGCGTGATCAGGAACCAGGACCAGGATGGGTGGGCCGTCAATGCAAAGGGCATGACCCACAGAAGGTACCAGGGATGGAACTGAGGTGAGGTCAATAAAAGAAGGAGAAGTACGCCGGAGATTATCAGGGGGAGGTGAGCGGTTGGGGTGTGCCTCCTAAATATGTCCTTTATCTCGAAGATCCTCCAGGGGGGGTACATCTTCCCTCTGAACCTGAGGAATATGACGAATGAAAGGATAAGGAAAAGGAGCGAAACGAAAAGGGAAATGGTTCCCAGGATCCATTCGCCCACCCCCTCTGCTCCCGCCTTGAGTATCAGGAACGAAAAGCCCATTGTTATAAGTGCGGTGACCCCCGCTAGCAGCATCGCTGGTAGGCTGTCCGTCACAACTATAAGGTCGCGAAGCCCCCTCATGTTCAGGTACACCCCACCCGTCAGCATCATCAGGGACATCAATAGAAAGGGAACGAGAGGCGATACGCCCAGGAACGCCAACGCGACATCGAGCAGATATCTGATGCTCATCGCCGATCCCCAGCCCCCCGTTTGCTGGATCAGATAATCGAATATCAACGAAGGGTCCACCATTAATATCGGGATGCTTGCGATCATCGGCACGGCAAGGAACGCTCCCAGATGTTTGAAACGATCGGGCCACCTTTCTATCGCCAGAACGATGGCGGGGACGATAAAGAGCGGATATATCTTGAGTGCCATTCCAGCGCCGAGGAACACGCCCGATAGCACATATCGATCCCTGAGGAACATACCGAAGCCTATCAGGGACAGTACGACAACGATCGGATCGAAATGGCCTGCAAGCCCCACTTCAAGAAGCGCAACCGGCCACAGCATGTAGGCGGCGGCCGCCGCATTCCAGGTGATCTCCGGAAGCCGGCTGGCATACCTCTTTGCCCTCTCCGGCGCGCATCTTCCGATCCAGAGAAGCAGTACGGGGATCGTTGAATTTATGATGGAGAATATTAAACGGAATGAGGCATCCGTTGGTCCGAACAGGTACGAGATCGCACCCACCATCCATATATAAAGAGGCGGTTTGTTCACGTCGAAATCCCTGTAGGGAACCGACCCGTCCAGTATAGATTCCCCCCTGATGGACATCCTCATTATATCCTGGGAGAGGAGAGGCTCCTGAAGCAGGAAGGGAATATGCAGGATCAGTGCGATCAGAAAGAACAGGATGGAGACCTTCAAGGCGCCAAGGGACCAAAGCTTCTTCGAGAAACCGGAACCCACAAAGAGGAATAAGGTAGCGACATAGCTGAGATACCAGATCGAATGGATAAGCCTGAAAAGCAACCAGCTTCTCCCGAACAACGACATGGCGATGAGGGCCGAGATGAATATCAGAAATGAGAGGATGAGAAAACGATCCCTCGCGGATGGTAATCGCCATCCGGTGCCACAGCTTTCATCATCCGTTTCCGCCATCGACGGGAAAGGGAACAGATCGTTTAAATCCCTTCCTGTCGAAGGGATGATCCGGCCAGATAGGTCCCACCTGTTTATGATATTGATCAGCGCGGCAGGGCGATCCTGAGGCTCTGAAGGGCGGACCTGAGAACTATGTTCATTGAGGATCTCCAGGCAATCTCCTGCATGGACGAGAGGGCCAGCTCCAGTGCTTCCACGGATGGGACGAACTGCACGTCCTTGAATTCGACGTCGATAAGAACCAGGCCGATGGGGGGCATTGTCTTGATCCTGTCCCTCTTTTTCTTTAGCTCATCATCCAGATCTCCGCCCGATATCAACTCCTCGATATCCTTCTCGGTCAGATCACCATCCTTGACGCAGAGGGCCGCACCCACCATCCTTCTCACCTGATGCCACAGGAATCTGCTTCCCATGATATCGACCATCACCATCTCCCCGCTCCCGGAAACGTCGTATGCCTGGGCCCTTGTGATCTCCACCTCCGTGTTCTTCTCGGCCTCCAGTTTACACAGATGCCGAAAATCGTGCCTGCCCACGAATACCGACAGCGCGTTGGTTATGCTGATGATGGATCCGTCATCCAACGGTTCCGGGGGTAGATGGTATCTATACCACCTACCATCGGCCCACCTCACGTTCTGCTCCTGCCTCATGGCCCCTATTCCCCAGGGCCAGATTCCATCCAGATTGGCCGTCAGGGCCTTCAGCAGCTCATCCTTATCGAAATCCGTGTCCAGTGAGAATACATTCCCCAGAGCCGAGACGCCCGCATCGGTGCGGCTTGAAAAGGATATCTTATTCCCCTCCCCGATCGCTCCGATCCTCACGAGCGCGGACCGGATAGAGCCCTCGACCGTGGGTAGATCCGTTCCCTCCTGGATCTGTGAACCGTGGAACCTGCTCCCGTCATATGCCACTTTCACCCCATATCGCATACACCTCTATCCCATCCAAACCACAAATACCTTTTTTTCCGATGGGCACCATGGGTGTCACCGTATAGAGGACCATATATGACATCCACAGAGCGTTTCGTACCGATCCTGATAGAGCCGAAATACGAGGGAAACATCGGAGCGGTGGCCAGATCATCGAAGAATTTCGGGGTGAAGAGGTTGGTGATCGTGAACGGGCCCAAGCTGGGTGAGGAGACCAGGAAGTACTCCATGCACGGATACGACCTGATCGAGAATGCGATATTCGTCAGGAGCATGGAAAAAGCCCTTGAAGAGGTTGACCACTGCGTGGGCACATCCGGCATCTCGGATACGGCGGAGAAGGCGTACCTGAGAAACCCCATGGATCCGGAAAGGATGGTGAGATGGTCCAGGACCGTCGAAGGGGACATCGGCCTGGCGATGGGGAGGGAGGATTTCGGCCTATCGAGGAAGGAGATGGAGCTCTGTGACGTGATGGTCACCATACCTGCAAACCCGGAATACCCCATCCTCAACCTATCCCACGCCGCAGCCGTGCTACTCTACGAGATCTGGAAGGGATCGAACTCCCTGCCCAACCGGAACGCAAGGATGACCAGCAGGGAGGAGAGGAACATTCTACTGGACCATTACGACAGATTGATGGCCGTCAGCGACGTCCCCGATCACAAGAGGATCATCTCAAGGGTCCATTTCAGGAGGATGATGGCCCGGGCCGCGCCGAACGTCCGGGAGTTCTATTCGCTGATGGGGACGCTCTCCAGGGCGATGGATTACAAGAGAAACATATCTCCCTACCGTTTCGCGGAGACCTCCGAGGAGTGATCACCGATACCCCTCTAACTGCTCCTGGACCGGCCTGAAGATGGGCTGGGACCCATATGCCGGATCGCCCTGCTCGCACCCGATACCAGGCTGCTCATACTGGCCGTAGTACTGCTGATAACCCTCCTGTACCCCGTTCTGATACTGGAGCTCCTGCTGTGGAGGAGGGACCGGCCTCAGTACCGTCTCCTTCCTTCTCCTTCTGATATAGAGGAAGATAATGACCATAAGGGCCACAAAGAGTGCGATACCGAGGATCGCAAACATCGTATCGAAAGTGATGCTCTGTCCCATTTCCACCTCATCGGAGCCGACCGATCTGATCTCCAGGGATAGGGTCTGGGAGTCCGTCAGGCCGGAGAGGTCGATCGCCGTGACGATGATGGTGTAGTTCCCCGCCTCCACTCCGGAAAGGGATGATACCTCCACGGTATAGACGCCATCGCCCCTGATCGGATCCGCCCCCTCCCCATTGTCATACATCATGATAGTGGCCCCTTTTCCAAGAGAGCTCAGGTCCGCAAAGACGGATTCTATATCCTCCAGCCCCTCATCATCCTCCACCTTTGCCGATATTATCAGCGTGATGTTCCCGGTACCGCCCTCCACGACCGATGGCGATATTGATGCCAGGTTGATCACGGGGGGCTTCGGCTCGGAAACATCCCTGATATCCAGGGTGATATCCTCCGTATCCTCCCCTCCCCTTCCGTCCCGGACCGTGGCCGTTATCCTCACCGATCCGGTCTCCTCGGGCGCAGTGTACTCGACCACATCGCCCTCGCCCTCTATGGTGCCGTCCGACGCAGAGTAACTGTAGGTCAGAATATCTCCATCGGCATCCATTGCAGTGACGGTCAACGTACAGCTCTCACCCGCAGGAAGGGAGGTCCTCGAAGATACCAGAGATGTGATCAGGGGCGGACGGTTAGGTATGCCCTCTTCCACCTGCACGGATGATCTGGACGTATCGGACGAACCCGATGGATCGGTCACAACGACCGTCAGGGTATAGTATCCGGGTTCATCCGGAGCGGTCCACTCCCATTCCGGGCCCTCACCCGATATCGACCCCCCATCCGCGGATATCTCGTATGAGAGGACATCCTCATCGGGATCGACGGCCTGGACCCTTACCGAACAGACAGAACCGATGGTCGTCGTCGATGGGCTGATCTCGAAGGAGAGTATCTGCGGCCGCCCGTTGACACCCGTATGATCCCTGGCCGCCCTGACCGCATCATATGCATCCAGCATGCCGTATCCATACCTCTCGTTGTATATCGGTGAGACCAGCTCATCGTACGGATCTCCCCTCGCCTCCGAGGATGTGTGGAGGATCTTTCTCACGGGGTTCGAAAATGGAGTGGGTGCGATGGCGGGATTCGCCTCGAGCATCAGAGCGACTACTCCGGAACAGTGAGGTGAAGCATAGGAGGTGCCTGATCCCTGGGACCATCCCGAGGCTCCCTGAACGTTTGACGTTAGGGAAAAGGACGCGACCGATATCTCCACGGCAGGAGCCACGAGATCCGGGCGGAGCTCATCGAGTTGGTCGGTATCACCGTCTGACGGCCGGGGACCATAGGTCGATCCGGACCAAACAATATCGTCCTCCCTGTCTATCGTATTCATATCGTCGATGCCTCCGACGATTATCGCCCCATCCGGCCAGTAGGAGTTCTCATCACCTCCTGCCCGTTCTCCCGAATTACCCGATGCGGTCACCACGACCACACCGGACACGGAGAGCATGTTTACGGCATCTGCGATCGCTCCCCCCTTCGGACCCAATCCCATGGAGAGGGAGATCACATCCACACCGGAATAACCGCTGTCCCCCCATCCCGTATCTCGATTCAGATAGCACCAATCTAGGGCCGTGACCAGGTTTTCTGCAGCCTGCGTGACGGGGGTAGGATAGATGAAGACACGCAGATCGATCAATCCTGCTGCGGGGGCGACACCTTCATACTCCCCGTCCACACCACGTCCCAGGGCAATGGAGGCAAGGCCGGTGCCATGTCCGTTCCTGTCATCCGGATCGAACGTCCCATCGATGGGAGCCGCGGGATTGGTGAAATCCGCTCCAGCAACGAAAGAGCCCTCAAGGGAAGGATGTTCGTTGTCAACCCCCGAATCGATTATGGCGATCGTTATCCCTTCACCGGCATATCCCAGGTTCCTGGCGGTCTGGTGTGAGTAAACGTCCGACCTGGCCGCCTTGACCGCCTTCGCGGAGACATCGAGGAAAACGGGAAGCTCCCTCTGCTTCTCGATCACCGTGACCCCGGGAAGATCGGTGATAAGGAGCGCCTCCTCCCTATCGTGGACGATCGCGGATAGAACCGGGACCACATCGTAGACAAACCGAACATCCGCCCCTATCGATACTATCCGGGCTGTCACGAGGCCCCGATCGGCTCCACATTCCTCGAGATGAATGAATGCCTTAACGGGGCCATCGGTCCAGACAATGGAATCGTCGATGAGATCTCCATCCTTATCGAAGGAGTAGGTCGAGTATACATCCTTCGATATCGGGGAGTGGGAGGAAACGTTGAAGGGAAAAAGAGCCAGGGTTAACACGATAATGAGACCAAGGATAACTGATACAAGATGGCCTTTGCCCCTCATCATCTCACCTCGTCTATTATAGATCTCCTTTCTAACCGTTCAGAACAGATCACTGTTCTCAGGTCAGGTATTCAGGTTCCACGACAAGGGACCTGAGCTTCATCACCTTCTTCTCATCTATCGAGATGTAGGTCTCCCCGTAGATCCCACCCTCAACCTCCTTCGGGTAGATGAACACCTTCGGAGGTGTGTCAACCGGCCCGTCCGTCGCCCTTCCGGGGCTAACGACATCCGGTGCAACCGGTTTGAACTTCCTGACCTCTCCCTGCTGGGGCGACCTTCCGACGGGTGCGGAAAACCCCTGGGCCCTTCCCCGGGAGGGTGCTTTTTTACGGGATAACATCATGATGAGAACTGCGATGACAAAGAATAGTCCCCCTGCAACGGCGAGACGATACATCGGTTCGAAGCCGTCCAGCAATGTCTCCGGTACAATATCAGTGTACTGTGGCAGGATCATGAATACGGACACATAGGCAATGAACAGCAGTATCAGCAGGAAGGGTAGTGGACCTGGGCCTCCCCTTGGTTTCCCGGGAGGGCCCCGCCGAGGGGGTACCGTTTGTGGAGGAGGCCTGTTCGCAGGTTGGTCGACCATGGTGGACACCGTCTCAGATGTGGGTTATTAGCTCAATTGGTATAAACGTTTCCGGTTGTGTCCCCTGGCCCCTCATTGATGGCCCCTTCCATGATCTGATAGCCCGGATCTGTGGGACGACAAAAAATATCTCAATAATTATTTGAAAATATTAAAAATTTCGGCTGTTGTTTCCGATATTGTAGTGATATCAGCTCCGGAATCTGCCAACATGCCCATATAATATAGTGTTTCCCGGCATTAACATCTATGTGTCAGTTCATAGGTGGGGCCCTCTCAACATCATCATCCGGGAAACCTGACTCTTTCTCATCAATGACGATGTCCTTGAAATCATACGAACCTTCCTCAATTATTTCATCTGTCTGTCCGTTCTTTTTCAACAGATAGACGATGACCCCCCCTATCAATACTAGCACAAGAAGGATAATTATGATCAGAACCAGCCAGGGGAACCTCTCCTCTCCGTCATTGATCGGTTTCCCATCGGAGAACTTGGAAAGGTCGCCCACCTCGATGTATCCGGGTTCGGAACGGTTCCCGACACCGGCCTCGCTCACGGCGAAGATATAGTAACGGTAGGTCGTGTTCGAGGAGATATCTGAATCCAGATAGATCGTGAGCGTTGTGGAGGCGATCCGGATGATATCCGTTGATCCCTCAACCTGCCGATTGATGCGATAGAGGATGATAGGCATGTCCCCCTCGGATGCAGGTACATCCCAGGAAATGGAGACGCCGTTATCTGCTAAAAACACAAGGACATTTAAAGGAGCGGAGGGGGGGAGAAGATACGAAATCTCCAACTCATCGCAGGATGGCCCCTCCCCCAACCCGTTCACGGCCACTATCCTGTATGAAAAAGTATCTCCATAGCTGACGTCGGTATCTTCGAAGATGAGTGTCGTCACCTCTCCCACGAAGGTCCACTCCGTTCCATTGGAACGATAGATCCGGTAAGCTGTGATAGTGGAACCTCCGTCGGTCAGGGGCTGGGACCAGTTCAGGAATATCGATCCATTATCCTTCCACACGTGACACTCCATCGGTTCAGAGGGGTGCCCCAGGGGTATAACGAAGATGTACGGGGTGGGATCGGATTCACCGATGGTGTTCCTCGCCGTCACCTGATAGAAATATGTGATGCCGTTCTCAAGGCCGATATCGTTGTATTCGGGATAATCGCCCACTATCGATTTGATCAGGGCGAACTCGCTGTCCAGCGTTTTTCTGTAAACCATGTACCCCTGGAACGGGGACCCTCGAATATCAAGAGGAGGGGACCAGCTGAGATGAATAAACCTGTCCCCCGATACCCCCACGAGATCAAGGGGAGGAGTGGGAACGTTCTCGATGGTGGCAGAGACCTCCACGGACGGAGAGGAGACGCCTACGGAATTGGTCGATATGAGATAGTAGATATTCTCCACGCCGTACTCCAGGTCGGTATCGTTGTACTGATTGACATCCGGTTCTATCTCGGAGAGCAGTTCTCCATCACGGTACAATTCGTACCCTGTCAACGGAGTCCCACCATCGAAGTGATGTGTATCCCACATTATTATAACATATGTTCTTCCCGTGATCCGTTTGAGATTAACGGGAGGACCTGGAATGGTCCGGGGGACGCCTGATACGATCTCGCTGAACGGCGATTCGTGAACATGGGTAAATGCGGTTATCGCGTAGAAGTACTCCTCACCGTTCACTACATCAGTATCGTTATAGAAATGGGTTGACCATCCCAAACTGCTCAGGAATTCAAGGTTATAAGGTGAGGTTCCACGATATATGCCAAAACTAACAAGCTCCGCACCTCCCAGTTCTTTGGGTGCCTCCCATGAAACGAGGTTATACCCGGCACCCACCTCGATCTCAACATTGATTGGTGCCTCCGGAAAACCATAAGGTATCGCTGAAACTGATTCGCTCCTTTCTGATTCACCGTATATGGTCACGGCACTGACCTGATAGGTGTAATTCCAACCGTTCGCTACGTCGGTGTCGTTGAAGGAGAAAGTATCCTTGTCAACAGTAGCATAAAATGACAAATCCTCTCCGTCCACAC
>JAUVLN010000116.1 GCA_030600725.1 Thermoplasmatota archaeon
ACCATTGATCCCAGATTAAGGATATGCCACAGGCTACCTTTAAAAAAAAAAGATCGGGCCCTCGATGGGCCCGAAAAATCCATCTCAATAACTGTCGTAGCGTGGTCCGTCCCTCTGAGGCCTTGGCCGTGCTTCATCGCACTTGATGGGGCGCCCTTTTAGCTCCTTGCCGTTTAGGGCCTCTATCGCCGCCTTTCCCTCATCATCGCTTGTCATCTCAACGAACCCGAATCCCTTGGACCTGCCAGTGAACCTGTCCTTGATAACAGTGGTCGACTCTACCGCTCCGAACTCTTCAAATGCCTGGCGCAAATCATCCTCACCCATGTCGTAAGAGAGGTTGCCAATGTATATGTTCATGCCTATCTACTCCTTTGTCAGCTGCAATGGAACAAAACTGCCCACACAGCCACCTTGATCTTTCCCCAAACTTATTATCCGGGGATTTAAAGTTATACGTTCATTATATTCAAGTGTTTGCTATAATATGCCTATAATCCATGTTGATAGGTCCGTTATTGCAAACCTATCATACCACATTCCCACCCATTTTCTGCCTGAAGGGAGCATTCGGTAAACCTCATCCTACCGTCGCCTGCAGGACAAACCCTACCATGGCACATGCCATGCCCGCCTTGAGCATGATCTGGGAATGGGTGGGAGATCTTCCGGAGATCGGGATAGAGATCATGAAGACGATATCCGCGACGATGATCGTAATAAAAGCCAATGGATGTATCCGTGTGATGAAGGGCAGCGATCCGCTGAGAAGGATCCCGAGTATGATGAAGAGGTGGCTGATGAAAAGCGCAAACCTCTCACCACGGATCATCACAAGGGTTCTCCTGCTGCCGTGGTCTCCCTCCCTGTCCTGAACGTCCTTCAGGATCTCCCTGCCCACGTTCACCGCAGCGGCCATGGCACCGACCGATATGACAAGTGGAGTGATCGAGAGGATGGAGGCCCCGAACAGGAAGAGCGTACCGGTTAGGATGCCTATGGTGATGTTGCCCTGGATCCCACGGTACTTGCACCTGGTCTCGTATATCAGGTCCATGGACAGGGCGAAGGCGAAAATGGCGATGGGTTCCCATCTGCCTTTCATGATGGATGGGACGAGGGTAAGGATGAATGCGGATGCAAGCAGACCGACTATCATCCATCTTACCCCATCAGGGGAGATCGTCCCTTTCACCATGGGCCTGTCCGGATGCGCCCTTCGATCGATAGGGACATCACGCAGGTCGTTGAAGGTATTCATGAAGGATACGGTGAGAAATGATGATAGTGAAAGAAGTGCGACCGCAACCACATCGATCGTTTCGGGATCATGGGCCGCCAGGGCCGCTCCCGCGGAGACGGCCACCGCGGCCATGATCCCGTTCACCGGGCGAAACATCCCCACGGCGGATGCGATCTTCCCCATGATCTGATGTATCCTCACCCCTGTTAAAAAGGTTGGTGCGGGTCATTAGAAGCAGGATGAGAAGAGCGGCGACCAGCAGGGAGAAGATGATGGCCGCAACTATCCATGGGTTCGGCCCATCATCGTTCATGGGATCGCCCTCGTCAGGAGCGATGAGAAGTTTAATCTTCCCTGGCCCTCCTCCCCGGTATTCCAGGTAAAGCACGATCTCCTCCGGCATCTCGCCTCGCGGTGTCGTAATGACAACGGTCATATTCAGGGGATAGGGCAGTCTATCTATTGTCATCGGGTTGGAGGTCAATGAGATGTTCTCCCCACTATCCCTCATCGTTAACCTGACATCCTCGATAATGGAGTTCCGCGGCTCCAATCCGATATCGAAGGTGACGATCGAATTCCCGCTGCCGTCGTCCACGGCCCGGAGGGGCATCTCCGGCATCACGATCCTGACGTCCGGGGGAGGGGGGTTAACATAGACCTTCAGCAACGCTTCCCTTGTGATGGATGGTCCCGATGCGGTGACCCTGACGATGAAAGGCCCCCCCTGAGATGATCCCGTCAACCTCATGGTGGTGTTGCCCGTGGGTATCAGTGTATCATCATCAAGGTCCGCGGCAAGTTCGTTTTGGGGATAGGTCAGGGTCAGGGCAACCTTCGAATTGAAGCCGTTGACGGATATCGCCCGGATATCAACCGTTGCAACATCGCCTTCCTGGATGAATATTATATCCTCGCTCAGGATCAACTCGACGTCGGCCAACGTGGCCTCCCGGATCGTTACGGTCACCGGGATAGTCCTGTGGGTGGATGGCCCCGATCCCGCTGTTATGAAGAAATGGTGCTCACCCGATTCCGCCCAGGAGTCTACACTGAGGGTTCCCCTGATTTCAGTGGGGACGCCGCAGGGATCACATAGGGTGTTGTTGAACGAGAGCTTCATGCCCATCGGAAGCAGGTATGGAGAGATCTCGATCGGGTCCGAAAGAGGATTGGATGAGTTCACCGCTATCTCGAAGGATCCCTGCCTGTCCGCACCGATCTCAAGGTTAAGGCTCCCGGGGGAGATGTCGATCGTGGGTGAGCCGTCATCGATCACATATGCG
This sequence comes from Thermoplasmatota archaeon, assembly GCA_030600725.1. Classification (GTDB taxonomy): domain Archaea; phylum Thermoplasmatota; class Penumbrarchaeia; order Penumbrarchaeales; family Penumbrarchaeaceae; genus JAGLEG01. The sequence continues at coordinate 2,530 of JAUVLN010000116.1, forward strand.
ATCTCCGCAGTCCTGATGCCTTCCACATTGCTTGCGGAGATCTCTATTACACCCGAATCGCCGTCAACCATTCCGGTTGTAGATACGGAAAGCTCAACGAAATCCGTCCCGGTGATGGTCGACGGTGTAAGAACCCCTTCGGAAGTTTCTATCTCCGTCTGACCGTTGAACTCACCGGCATATTGGACGAGTATCGGTATCGAGACGTCATCTCCCGGCCGTATGTTGGTTGATGAGAACGGCAGGATCAGGTTGACTCCCGGATCATCCCTGTAGACCATGGTGACCCTGCCAAGCTGGCTGAAACCGAACACTTCGGGCCCGTCATGGGTCGGGTCGAGATCGTGTATTCCGGTTCCCAGCATGACCCACCCCTCCCGGTAGATCTCCTTGAACCTGTAGGAGCCGTTGAACCAGATAAGGCCAAGCCTGTTGTTCCATGTCGCGATCGCAAGCGTCATCTTGCCGTCCACCAAGATCCCCGCCTCCAGACCGTATACCGAAGCCCCTTCATTGTGGATTATATCCTTCACCCACGTATCGCCATCCCGATGGATCAGGTAAACCGATCCCGAGTGTGTGGATGCGATGACCTCCGCCCCCTCGAATCTGGGATCGATATCGGCCAATACCAGGTCCGAGACCTGTATCCCGAGATCGGCGATATCCTCGGCAGACCAGTTGGACCCGCTCCTACCGAGCATGGTTACCCTGCCCTCTTTTCCTCCGATGACGATCTCATTTCCATCGTATTCATCGGTTATGTCCCCTACCACACAGGCATCCAGTGGAAAGTCATCAGTGTGGATGACCTCGGAATACCATTTACCCCTGTCCCCCCATACCACGGCCACCCTTCCGGTCTCCCCGACTAACACCACTTCGTTACCCGGGTCATCATGTACATCACCAAGGGCAACCTCGTACAACCAGTCATCATCCCTCCATATCCTCTCCTCAACCCATGTCCCCTCCTCGTTCCAGATCAGGTACGCGGAATAGGCCTCGTCGCAGATGGCGATCTCGTCGCCTTCCCTTCCCCCGATAACGGATCCCGCAGTTATGGAGAAGACCTGGGCTGTCTCATCGCTGTCTCCCCCGAAATTCGACGTGTGGACCAATTCGTTCTCCCAGGAGGGTCCCGCCCCCCAGAAGACCCTGACCCTGCCGTTATCCCTGCAGGTCGCCATCTCGTCCCCGTCCCTGCCGGGGATCAGGTCACCGAATGCACCCCTGTAGAGGGCCCCGTTCTCCTTGTACAATTTGAGGCTCTCGAAAATAAGATCGTCCTCTGCCCTTGTATCCTGGATATCATCCGTTCCCTTGTAAGATGATCCGATCGCCGAAGGTAGGACCAGTAGAAGAAAAGCTAGGAACAGAATGGAAAGTTGAGGGTTCGGGGCCGGTCGAGCCATCATCATGGGATCGTTTTCAAAATCCCGCCAATTGGTATAAGATACTATTGGTTCAACGGATCCCGATGTGGGATATGGTGCTCCGTTGGTACATTTATTATATTCACTTCGAGATTAACCTGTTGAAATGAAGATCCTTCACGTGAACAACCAGGCTTCAGTGGGATACAATCTATCAAGGGCCCAGCGGGAGCTGGGTCACCGGAGCGACCTGCTTGCCCGAAACAAACCGGATCAGAGGGCTCCGGATATCCCGGCATCTTCCATGGTATCCCTGTATCTGAAGCTTCTGAGGCTTGCCCCGCGTTACGACCTCATTCACGTTCACGGGGGGATCGGGATCTCGGGGCTTGGCCTGCTTCCATACAAGGCATTCGGAAAGAGGTTCATATCGCATTTCCACGGTTCGGAGCTTAGGGAGGGCAAACAGACATCATTCGCGTTCCTATGCGAGAGGCTCTTCGTCTCCACCCCCGACCTGCTTGATTTTGGCGGGAACGTCGGGGGAAGGGAGCTGATACACATCCCCAATCCCGTTACAATGGAGGGGGTCGAGGTTGTGGATTGGGAGACAAGGCTGGGGGAGCTGGAACACGGAGCTCCGCTCAGATTGGCCCACATGCCGACAAGAAGGTCGGTCAAGGGGACCTCCAACGTGATCAAGGGCGTCGAGGATGCGAGGGCAAGAGGGGCTAATATCGAGCTCGACCTGATCGAATCGGTCCATCTGGACGAGGCGATGAGGAGGCTTCAGAACGCCCATATATGCATCGACTGGCTTTCAGGCGATTACGACATTCACGGAGTGGTCTCCATAGAGGCCATGATCCGGGGGATCCCCACGATCTGCAGGATCGATAAACGGAGATATCCCGATGACATCCCAATTATTGCGGTACAGCAGGAGGACCTATCCAAAAAACTACTGGATATCTGTGGGGATCTTGGAGGGTTACCGGATATTGGAAGAAGGTCCAGGGAATACGCTTTGCGATATCACGAGCCGATCAATGTTGCCCGCATGATAGAGGGATATCTCTGAAAGGCTACAGCCTATCCCTCAACATCATCACGACGACGTCAAGGTCGAGCTCGAACGCGGATATCGGTGCGGTCAGCTCCATCTCCGCGATCATCCGGGGGTGTATCTCCCCGAAGTGGCCTATGGGGACGAGGTCCCCTTCCAGCTCGGGGAAGGGGCCGTCCGTCGTTCTTTCCAGCTCCGTGAAGACCGCCCCTCCCCTCCCTTTGATATAACACCCCAGCGGAGCCTCGCCGAGTACGAACGGCAGGTCAAGGCCCTCCAGCATCTTGAGCACTAGACCTTTCACGTCCGTGAAGGAGGCCCTGTTACCCACTGAAACACATCCCAGTACCTTGCCCGATCGATTCATGGACATCACATCGGCGATCTCGAAGATCCTCTGGGGCAGGTCGCGGTGCTTGTTCGCCTTGAGGAGCGCCATGAGCGACGGGATGGAGGAGATCCTCATCATGGTATGTTCGGTGGTGATCGGGTTTATGATCCTGGCATGTTCCATATCCCCGCGTCCCATCAGATCGAACTGCTGTTCCTCGTTGGAGAGGGAGATCGTCCTGACCTCCTGGAATCCCTGCCCCACCATTGTTTCCCTGATAAGCCTTGATAGTTTACTGATATGGAGATCTGATGCGACATTGTAGGCATGGGAGCTTGTACCAGGGAAGTTGTCGAATCCGTATCCTATCGATATATCCTCCGCGATATCCGCCTGGTGAAGGATATCACCACGCCACGGGGGGACGCTCACAAAGAGCCTATCATCATCTCCGATATACGGGCAGAATCCCATCCTGGAAAGGGATCTTGAGATCTCGGTGTTATCCATGTCAAGGCCCAACCAGGTGTTGGCCCATTCCCGGTCCACCGGCCATTTACTCCAGGTATATTCAGGCCAATTTCCGGTCTTCAGGCCTTTTTCCGAGAAATCGTTACTATCGGGATATTCGATCCGAACGCTCTCCACCTTTCCCCCCCTGGAAATGAGCTGTGAGCAGAAGAGGTTCACGGCCAGGGAGACCGCGGACCTGTCCCATCCCGTGCAATCCACGAAGATATCCCTGGTCTCCTGCGTGACCTTGGTCAGTTCGCCGTTGATTATCGGGGGAAATGACAGGACCTGATCCTTCGAATCGATTATTATCGGATATCTATCATATCCCTTCAGGATATCCGCATAGGCGGTACCCTTCTCGTGTTCCTCCAGTATCCGTGTCAGGTTCCATTCCTCGCCCGGTTTCTGAAGGGGCACGAACTTCGTATCCCCGGGGGGTGAAGCGAAATAGCGGAAGGGGGGAACCAGCGGGGAGGCGTCGTGTATGCCTATCGCCACCTTTCTCCTCTTTCTTCCAAGGGTGATGTGCAGCTTCTCCTGAAGGTTCATTATCGAGATCATCGCGTTCTCATCCAGGGTGACGCCCCTGACGAATGCCCCGCCGATGACCGGCCTTATATCTGCGAGGGCGGGATCCACGGAGAGTACTATCCCGCTGTCACCGGAGATGATGTGCCCCTTCATATCCGGCTTTCCCATCCCGGAGAACTCCCTGTAGGCCCTGGCCACACCCTCCACGGAGAACAGGTCAGGCCTGTCGGGGAAGAACTCAACGGATATCTCGTTCCCCTGGACCTTTTCAACGGTGGCCCCGATCATCGGTATCTCCTCCTGGAACCTCTCAAGATCGAAACCTTCACCTACCAGGGATGCAAGATCCTCCGTATCCATATTTATTACAGGCAAGATGTCACCGCTCAAGAAGATAACCCGATGGTAAAAAAACCTTTCATCGTGTTCAAAGGG
>JAUVLN010000091.1 GCA_030600725.1 Thermoplasmatota archaeon
CTTTAAAAGCCTTTCATTGATCTCTTTTTTACTGCCCAGCTGTGCTTCTGCCATGGAGGTTAGATCGATTATGGACATTCGGTTGGACCTAATGGGGATTTTGGATTTAACTGTTTTCGAACCGGGTGGACATATATGAGATATAATTTATGTAGTATCGATCTGAAAAAATGGATGGGATCCGTGGGGGGCGGACTCGATGTCCGCCCTGCTTATCCATCCCTTCACTGATTCTTCAGCTCCTCTATCAGCCTCGGAACCACCTTGTAGATGTCACCGACTATACCGTAATCGGCCGACTTGAAGATGGGTGCGTCCGCGTCCTTGTTTATCGCGACGATGATGGAGGAATCCCTCATCCCCGCAATGTGCTGGATCTGCCCCGAGATCCCGCATGCGATGTAGAGCTTCGGCTTGACCTTGTGCCCCGATAGGCCTATCCAGTTGTCCTCCGGGAGCCATTTGAGATCCGCGGCTATCGGCCTGGAGCAGCCCAGCGTGTAGCCCTTTATGGCCTCGGCGAGCTCCTCGATCATCTTGAGGTCCTCCCTGTTCTTGAGGCCCCTGCCGGCCGAGACTATGATCTCCGCGTCCTCCACGTTCACGCCCTGGGAGACCATCTCCTGGACCCTGGCCACGACCGATGCATATTCGCCGATCTGGTAGGTTTTCCTCTCCACCTCTCCACTCCTTCCATCGTCCTTCTCAAGAGGGTCGAAGGCCTTGCCGGGTACCGTCGCGATCTTGATGTCGGAGTTGAACCTCTCCACGGAGACCGCGTTCCCGCTGTATACCCCCCTCTCCACGGTGAGCTCCCCCGAATCGAGGAATACCCTGTTGCAGTCGATCATGCATCCGGCTCCGAGCTTTCCACCCAGCCTCGATGCGAGCTCCTTGCCCGACTTGGTCGATCCTATCAGGACGATCCTGGACCCGGTCTCCTCGATGGCCCCTGTTAGGATGTCGGCATACTCCTCTGCCTTGAAGGCCCCGGGACCGCCCTCGGCCACTATCACCCTGTCAGCACCGTATCTGATCAGCTCATCGGCGGCCTCGCCGGATCCGACCACGACCGCCGTAACCTTCTTTCCAAGCCCATCTGCCAGCTCCCTTGCTTTCGCCAGGAGCTCCTTCATCAACTTCTCATTATCGGAATATACAAGCACCATCATAATCACCTCAGTTGAGCACCCCATCCTTGGCAAGCATCTCCACCATCTTCGGGACGGCCTCATCGAGATCCTCCTTGAAGGTGATGTTCTTTCTCTCCATCGGGACCCCCCTGACATCGAGCGTCCTGGTCATCGTGGAGAGCCCCGCCTTGCCGACGTCCTCGGCGCTCCAATCGTGGATCGGTTTCCTCGCGGCCCCCAGGATCTGCATAAGGCTGGGAAGCCTGGGCTCGTTGATCTCCTTGGTGACCGTCACAAGGGCAGGATAGGTCGATTCGGTGGTGACCATGTTATCCCCCATGTTCCTCTCGGCCACGACCCTGTCCTCCGATGCGTCGATCTTCAGGGCATATGTGATCTGGGGGATATTCAGTATCCCGGCGATCCTGGGACCCATCTGGCCCGAGAACATATCTATGGATGCCTCACCGCACAGTATCAGGTCGTACTCGCCGATCTTCTCGATGGCGCCGGCGAGGAGGGATGACACAACGTGATAATCGAACTCCTCCGGAGCCGGTATCAGGACGCCCTCATCGACCCCCATGGCGAGAAGCTCCTTGATCTTCTCCTTGGCGTCCGGAGGGCCGACCGTGATGGTCGTGATCTTGCCGGACCCGGCCTTCTCCTTGATCCTGATGGCCTCCTCCACGGCGTTCTTGTCTATATCGCTGATCTTCTTGGGTATGCCCGTTAGAACGGGCTTGTTGGTCGAGGGGTCCACCTTCACCTCGGAGACGTCCACGACCTGTTTCGCACATACGATTATATTCATGGGTAAACACCACTTCATTTCTTTTTTCCTTTCCTTTCCTGCTCCTGTTCCCTCAGGAGCTTTCTCTTGATCTTTCCGCTCTGTGTCTTGGGAAGTTCGGTGACGAACTCGATCTCCCTTGGATACTTGTATGGAGCGGCGTTCTCCTTCATGAACTTCTGTATGTCCTTTAGGAGGTCATCTCCCGCCTCGTATCCCTCGTTGAGGATCAGAAACGCCTTGACGATGACGCCCCTCATCTCGTCGGGGCTTGCGACAACCGCAGCCTCCAGGACCGCGGGATGTTCGATGAGGGTAGATTCCACCTCGAAGGGGGAGACCCTGTAACCGGCTGTCATGATGAGATCGTCTCCCCTTCCCGAGAACCAGTAGTATCCCTCCTCATCGATGAATAGCGTGTCCCCCGTGAGGAACCACCCGTTCTTGAAGCATTCAGCGGTCTTATCGGGTTTGTTCCAGTATTCAATGAACAGCCCCGGATCGTCCGCCCTGACCGCGAGTGTGCCGAGTTCACCCTGTTTGACGGGTACGCCGTTCTCGTCCACGATCGCGCAAATGTGCCCCGGCTGGGGTTTTCCACAGGACCCGAGCTTGACCTCCATTCCGGGGATGTTCGACAGGTAAACCATGCATTCGGTCATACCGATACCATCGGATATATCGATCCCGAGCTTCCTCTTCCACTCCATGATGACCTCGGGATTCAGCGGCTCCCCCGCACTTATGCAGTGCCTGAGTGCGGAAAGATCGTACTTCTTCTCGAAGTCCTTTATGGTGAGGAACATCCTGTACCCCGTGGGTACGCATGCCAGATTGGTGATCTGGTACTTCTCGAGAAGTTTGAACCATCTCTCCACATCGAACCTGCCCTCGTACAGGAGAACGGATGCCCCGTGTCTCCAGGCGTATATGAACGCGTTCCCGATGGGATAGATCCAGCTGAGGGCGCCCGTGTGGGCGACGATGTCATCCGGCTGGAATGCCTGCCAGTATTTTGCGTTCGGATCGTTTCCGATGGCCCATCTGTGGGCATGGACCGCTCCCTTGGGCATCCCGGTCGTACCGCTGGTGTAACAGAAGAAGGCCATCTCCTCGGGGGAGGTCTCCTCGATCACAAGGTACCTGGATGCCCTCTCGAGGAGGTCGTAGAATGAGAGCTGCCCCCCCTTCGCCTCCCCGACGACGATGACGTGTTTCATCGTGGGGCAGGTGGCCCTGATCTCCTCCACCTCCCTCACATGTTCCGGCGTGGTGAGCGCCATGACCGCGGAGCTGTCCTGGATCCTGTACTCCACCTCCTTGGCCTTGAACATGACCGAGCTGGGTATTGGGATGGCACCGATCTTGACGCCGCCAAGGAAAGCCATCTGGAATTCCGGTATGTTGGAAAGCCTGATGAGGAAGCGGTCCCCCTTCTTCATTCCCAGATCCCTGAGGACGTTCCCGAACCTGTTGGAGAGGGTGGCCATCTCCCAGAAGGTGTACTTCCTGGTCTCCCCGTTCTCGTGCTCCCAGTAGAGGGCGACCTTGTTCTTGATGGCCGGGTCGGTCATGTGCTTGTCCACACAATCATAACCCATGTTGTAGATCTCTGGTATGTCCCACTTCCAATTCTCCACCTCTTTATCATAATCAAAATCTACCATATGTTCAACCCCAATCACTGTTACCTCAGGAGGCTCCCGGCGATGACCATCTTCATCACCTCGGATGTGCCCTCGTAGAGTTCCGTTATCTTTGCATCCCTGAAAAGCCTCTCCACGGTGTATTCCCTCGTGTATCCGTAACCGCCGTGTACCTGCACCGCCATGGATGTGACCTCCCCTGCGGTCTCGGATGCGAACAGCTTTGCCATCGCTGCCTCCTTTGAGAACCTCTCGCCCAGATCCTTTTTGTACGATGCGTGGTAGACAAGGTATCTGGCCGCCTCGATCCTGGTGGCCATATCCGCGATCATCCACTGTATCGCCTGGAACTTGGCTATGGGCTTTCCGAACTGCTGCCTCTGCATGGCGTACTCGATCGACTCATCAAGGGCAGCCTGTGCTATGCCCACCGCCTGGGAGGCGATGCCGATCCTGCCTCCGTCAAGGGTTGCCAGTGCCATCTTGAAACCCGCCCCCTCCTTGCCCAGCATGTTCTCCCTGGGCACCTCCATGTCCTCGAATATAAGCTCCGAGGTGAGCGACCCCCTGATCCCCATCTTCTCGAGGGGCGGGCCCGCGCTGTAACCCTTGAACGTGTCCTCGACGATGAATGCGCTGATCCCCCTTGACCCGGCCTCCTTGTCTGTGACCGCAAAGACGATGATGATGCCTGCCCTGGGCCCGGATGTGATGAACATCTTGCTTCCGTTGATGATATATCTATCACCTTTGAGGACCGCAGTTGTGGCCATGGCCCCCAGATCGGTGCCGGCGTTCGGCTCCGTGCCGCCAAAAGCGCCTATCTTCTCCCCCGAGGCGAGGATAGGGAGATATTTCCTCTTCTGCTCCTCGCTCCCGTATTTGATCAACGGCCATGATGCAAGGGAGTTGTGCACGGAGGTAACGACTCCCGTGGAAGCGCATTTCCTTGAGATCTCCTCTATGATGATGGCGTAGGCGATATTGTCCAGCCCGGCGCCGCCGTACTCGGTGGGGATAATTGCGCCCAGAATGCCCAGCTGGGCGAGTTTTTTAAGGGTCTCGGCCGGATAGATCTCCTTCTCATCAAGCTCTGCTGCCAAAGGGGCTATCTCCTTCTCGGCGAACTCCCGGATCATGTTACGGATCATCACCTGTTCTTCACTCAATTCCAGTTTCATGGGGCCCCCAGAACAGATTTGAAATCATAAATCTTTCTATACGGGATTCCAGCGGAGTTGCGGTTATCGTTCTTGAGAAAGAAATATATCAGCCTATGGGATATCCGAAGTTCGAATGTCTTCACAAAAGGGATGCATCCAGGTATACACCGGCTCGGGCAAGGGAAAGACGACCGCATCGCTCGGCCTGGGCCTGAGAGCGCACGGCAACGGGATGAAGGTCCACATGATCCAGTTCATGAAGGGGAGGAGGTACAGCGAGATCGATTCCATCGAGCTCCTGCCCAATTTCACCATCGTCCAGCACGGCCGGGACGAGTTCGTATCCAAGGAGAGCCCCGAGAAGATAGATATTGACCTCGCCAGGGCGGGCTTCGAGCATGCCAGGGAGATCGTCAAGAGGGGAGAACACGATGTGGTCATCCTTGATGAGATAAACGTGGCCGTGGACTTTGGCCTCATCCCCCTGGAGGAGGTGCTAGATCTGATGGGGTCCAGGCCGGAACGGATGGAGCTTGTGCTTACGGGTAGATACGCTCATCCGGAGATAGTGAAGGCAGCCGATCTGGTGACCGAGATGCTTGAGATCAAGCACCCTTACCAGGAGGGAGTCCAGGCCAGAAAAGGGATAGAATTCTGAGGGGAGGGAGAACCATGTACGGTGAGAAGGAGATCAAGAGGATAGAGGAGCGCAGGAAGAAGTGGGACGAGGAGATCTACAGGCCCCTCGTGGAGAAGAGGCCGGAGAGGTTGAAGAGGTTCGCTAACCTCTCCTGGACGGAGATAGGCCCACTCTATACTCCGACGGATATAAAGGACTTTGATTACGGGAAGAGATCGGGGAACCCCGGCGAGTTCCCCTACCTGCGCGGGATCCATTCGACGATGTACCGCGGGAGGACGTGGACCATGCGTCAGTTCGCTGGATTCGGGACGGCGGAGGAGACCAATCGGAGGTACAAGTACCTCCTTGAGCACGGGGAGACCGGGCTCAGCGTCGCATTTGACTATCCCACATTATACGGTTACGATACCGATCACCCCCTTGCAAGAGGTGAGTTCGGAAAGTGCGGGGTTGCGATATCATCCCTGAAGGACATGGAGCTCCTCTTCAAGGATATCCCCGTCGACAGGATCACCACGTCCATGACTATAAACGGCCCCGCGCCGATCGTCTGGGCATTCTACATAGCCAACGCGGACAACCAGAACATCCCCAGGAGCCATATTGGGGGTACCATCCAGAACGATGTCCTCAAGGAGTATATCGCCCAGAAATCGTTCATATTCCCACCGGCCCCATCGATGAGGCTGACGGTGGACACCTTCGAGTTCGGGTTCAGGGAGATACCCAGGTGGAACACGATAAGCATAAGCGGTTACCACATCAGGGAGGCCGGATCCACCGCCGTACAGGAGCTTGCCTTCACCCTCGCGGACGGCTTCGCCTATGTGAAGGCCGCGATGGAGAGGGGGATGGACATAGATCAGTTCGCACCACGCCTGAGCTTCTTCTTCAACGCCCACAACGACTTCTTCGAGGAGATCGCCAAGTACAGGGCTGCGAGGAGGATATGGGCAAATGGGATGAAGGACCTGGGCGCGACCAAACAGAGGTCCATGTTGATGAGGTTCCACACGCAGACCGCCGGTGTGAGCCTCACGGCCCAGCAGCCGGAGATCAACCTGGTAAGGGTGGCCATACAGGCCCTTGCCGCTGTGATGGGGGGAACGCAATCACTTCACACGAACTCGATGGACGAGGCCCTCGCACTTCCCTCGGAGAAGGCGGTCAGGCTCGCCCTCAGGACCCAGCAGATCATCGAGGAGGAGACCGGCGTTGCCAATACCGCTGACCCGCTTGGGGGGTCCTATTATCTTGAATGGCTCACCGACAGGATGGAGGAGGAGACGATGAGGTACTTCGATCGGATCGAAGGGTTCGGCGGAGTGGTGCCTGCCATCGAGAAGGGCTTCTTCCAGAGGGAGCTGGCGGAGGCCTCCTACAAGCTCCAGCAGGAGTACGAGAGAGGGGAGAGGATTACCGTCGGTGTCAACAAGTACCAGATGGATGAGAAGATGGAGATCCCGATCCTGAGGATGGACGAGAGGGGCGAGGAGATCCAGCTCAACCGTCTGAAGAAGCTGAGAAAGGATAGGGATAACGGAAAGATGGATAAAGCCCTGGAGAGGCTCAGGAGGGCGGCGGAGGGGGATGAGAATACAATGCCGTACATACTTGATTGTGTTCACGCCTATGCTACCCTGGGGGAGACGTGCCAGGTGCTCAGGGACGTCTTCGGCGAATACGAGGAGCCCGCGATATTCTGATCGATTACGGAGGGGTTTGGAAATGGAAGGTCAGATCCGTGTGCTTGTTGCGAAACCCGGCCTCGACGGCCACGACAGGGGGGCGAAGATCGTTGCGAGGGCGCTTCGGGACGCCGGGATGGAGGTCATCTACACGGGCATCCATCAGACGGCGGAGATGATAGTGAATACCGCCCTGCAGGAGGATGTGGACGTGGTCGGGCTGAGCCTGCTCTCCGGAGCCCACATGACGCTGTTTCGGGATGTGACGGAAATCCTCAAGGAGAGGGATATGGGCGACATCCTGGTGATCGGTGGGGGGATCATACCCGAGGAGGATATCCCCGACCTGAAGGATGCGGGGATCGATGGTGTGTTCGGACCCGGCACCCCCCTTGAGGATATCGTAAAATTCATCCGGGAGAACGTGAAAAGATGAAGGACCTCGCGGAGAGGGTCATGAGGGGCGAGGACAGGGCCATCGCCAGGCTGATAACGCATGCGGAGAACAGCTCGCCGATCGCCGCTGAGGCGATGGGCAGGATACACTCCTCCAGCGGCAGGGCGCAGGTCATAGGCATCACCGGCGTGATGGGTGCCGGAAAGAGCACCCTGATCGCGGAGATCGCCCTGGAATACCGGAGGAAGGGCAAGACATTGGGAATCATTGCGATAGATCCCACATCGCCTTTTTCAGGGGGGGCGCTTCTCGGCGACAGGATCAG
>JAUVLN010000057.1 GCA_030600725.1 Thermoplasmatota archaeon
GGGTGATGAAGGAGAGCGCCACTTTGTGGATCATCTCCACCTACCACGCCCTCTACCGGATCGGAAGGATGATGCAGGACAAGGGGTTCTGGTTTCTCAATGAGGTGCATTGGATCAAGACGAATCCGATGCCAAACTGGCTGGGAGTGCGTTTCACCAATGCCACCGAGACGCTGATCTGGGCAACGAAGGGAAAGGATGCGAAAGGGTACACATTCGATCGCGAACTGGCGAAGGAGTACGGGGTCGGAAAGGTCGCTGCAAACGTCTGGGTGTTTCCGATATGTACCGGGAAGGAGAGGTTGAAGGGCGATGACGGAAAGCGTCTTCACTCCACCCAGAAACCCGTGGAACTGCTCCGGAGGGTGATCTCCGTCTCCACAAAGGAGGGGGACCTTGTACTTGACCCCGTTGGAGGCGTGGGAACGTGCGCCCATGTCGCCAGGGAGCTGGGAAGGGATTTCTGCACCATCGACATCAATCCCAGATATATTGAAGGGGCGAGGGAGAGGCTGAGAGACGGGGTCACGTTCAGGAAAAAGGGGAATATCTATCCCGAATTGGAGATGAACGATTGAGCGATATGGTTTCTCCAACATCCTGTCACATCCGTACACATGTGCAAAATTTGTATCAATGATTTTATAAAGGGGTCAAAATGATGCTATCACGATGAAGAGAGCTTACCGTTGTCTCCTGTTCATCGTACTCCTTATCATGGCAGGGGTATCCTTCCCTTTTGCGAGTGGTGAGCAGGAAAATGCTGATATGACCATACTTGAAACAAGAGGCACCAGGACGGTCCTGAACGAGACGCTTTACATCAACAACGACACACACCTCCTGCAACTGGTGGAGGACAACTCCTGGCCGGGGTCTGGGACCGAATCAAAACCCTATATCATTAGCAATTATTCTATCAGTGGTCCAGAGGATCGCGGGATCGCGATCAAGGATACAACGAAGTTCATCAGGATCACCAATTGTAGTATAGGCATGGTATTGAACGGGAGTTCAATTGTTCCCGATACTGGTATCTTACTCTGGTCTTCATCGAATATCACAGTCGACCATTGTAGGATTGAAAGCAGAGGCGTCGGAATCTCAGCACAAAGTGTTCAAAATCTGGATGTCCTCAACTGTACGATCAATTGCACTTTTTCCTCAACGAATGGATACGGAATATGCAGCCAATCCTGTTTAGAATTGATGATCGCAAATTGCACTATACGAGCTATACATTGTGGAATATTTTCACAATACGATGGAAATGTGGTATTTCGAGAGAACTGGATAACTGGATCTATCATAGGGATACAGGTTGATGAGAACCAAGTCATTGAGAGTAGGTCAATAGCTCTTATTGAGAACTGCCTGCAGAACATGTACGAACCAATAATTGCCACAGATATTGACTATCTTGAGGTCCTAGACAATCATATCTCCAATTGCACCAAGGGAATATGCATATACAATATCCAGAATGGATCCATAGGAAACAACGCGATAACCGATATTGAAAAACATGGCCTTTATGCATATAATTGTAAGATAAACATCCTTGAAAACACGATCTCAGATTCGGAGGCCGTTGGTATTGTTGTAATAGAATCCAGCTCCCTGATAAAGGGAAACGAAATCGTCTCTTGTGCGGAAGGCGGGATCGATCTTAACGGCCATCAATCCGAAATTATGAACAACACGATAGCTTCCTGCTCCATTTTCGGGATCAGGACAGGTACGAACAACTTGTTCTCCACCAGTGAAATTACGATATCGGGAAACTCACTGGTTCGAATCGATGGGACCGGGATCGATCTCGAGAATTCAACCAGCTGCAGTATCACTAATAATCTCGTCCTCGAATGCACCGACTACGGTGTACGAACCCGGGGTGAAAATGATGGGAATAATCTCATTCACTCGAATTCCTTCATCAACAACGATCATGTGAGCTCCTTTCTTCGGAATGATGTCAAACAGGCGACCACCGATTCAACAACAAATAGATGGCATGGGCCTGGTAGGGGAAATTTCTGGTCGGATCTCACGATTCCAGATAATAATGGTGACGGGATAGTGGATCTCCACTATCCCATCATATACATACAGGATCACGCGTATGACTACTACCCATTGGCATATTCCCCTCATCTCCCGGGCCCACCACGGATCGACTCATATGAGGTGAAAGACGAGAAGATCCGGCTCAACTGGACCCTTCCCTCCATCGAATATATCGGAGGATCGATCCGGATCTACAGGGGGACCGACAGGTACGATCTACAATATGTGACGATACTGCCGGGGGACGCCACGGAATTCACCGAAGAGATCCCTATCATCGAGGGTTCGATATTTTACATGGTCTCTCTGGAGACGAAATGGGATTGTGAGCTATGCTCGAGCCCGTACGAGATGGATATCAACCTCGCCCCCCCCGAAGTTGAGATCACCGATCCGGTGGATGGCTCCTATGTAAACGATCTTGACCTGACCATCAGCTGGAAAATGCATGATGAGAGGGCCGGTCTCGATCACGTGGAGATAACGGTCAACGATGGGGAGTGGATCCATATCGGCCTTCGGTATGAATTCAGCCTATACACTCTCCTCTCCGATATGTCGATCGATCCGTCAGAGGGGCAGTATTCCATCTCCGTCAGGGTATATGATAAAGTGGGCCTCCATTCCACGGACAAGATCCATCTCTTCCTTGATAGGACGGATCCGGTCGTTTCCATGATATATCCAGAGCCGGGAACCTACCACCGGGGATCATCATTCCTCATAGAATGGAGCTCCAAGAGCGGCCTCTCGGGCCTCTCACATTATCTGGTCAAAATGGACGAAGGAGAGGAACGACCGGTGGAGGGCAATACGGCCAAGTACTATGATCTGGAAGATGGACGACACATGTTCTCGGTGACCGCATTTGACAATGCGGGCAACAGTAAAACATACCAATCACATTTCCATGTCGACAATACAGCCCCTTACCTCGAGATGAGGACGAAATTCCCCGGAAATTACTCCGCCAGCAGGAATATCCTGCTCGAATGGTATTCCCACGATGAGGTATCCGGCCTGGATCACATATTGATCAGGGTTGACAGCGATATGTGGCTTACCCCGGGAGATGAGGATCATCTTGCCATAACCAACCTTGAAGAGGGGCTTCATCTGATCAATATCCTGGCATATGACCGGGTGGGCAATGTCAATGACCTCGTCTTTTCGATCAGGGTGGATCTAAAGGACCCATATATCAACATCCATTTCCCGGTGGACGGTGAGCGGATAACACGAAGTGAGAACCTCGAATTCAGATGGGAGGGAATGGATACCGGAAGCGGGATATCCAGATATGAGGTGTTTCTCGATGGTGAACCAGGTGTAACGACCTCATTGACCCATGGATCATACGGCGAACTGGACCAGGGGAACCACACCCTGAGGATCGTGGCCGTCGATGGGGTCGGAAGGACCAGTGATATGACGGTCGATTTTCACATCGATTCCATAAAGCCGACAGCGGTTATATTGACGCCTGTGGGATCCGGAGATCGACCCCCGGGCTACATCGAGGTCCTGTTCTCCGAGGAGATGGACCAGGACACGGTCAGGGTTTGGATAAACGGAGCGCCTGGAATAATAAACTGGTTACATGGCAACTGGCTGAAGATATGGCCTCAAAGGGATCTCGAGTTCGGCTCCACATATCTGGTGCAGATATCTGGGGGGGATCTGTCGGGTAATTATCTTGAAAACACATCTCTCAGATTCTCCACCTCCAATATGGGCACACTCAAGGGAAGGGTGGTGGACGCCAACGGGAATCCGATCCCGAACTGCCTTATCTACATCGGCGAAAGGACGGCAACATCCGATCTGAACGGGGATTTCAACCTATCTCTTCCATCGGGGACCTACACCGTGATCTTCACCAAGCCAGGGTTCGAGGACAGGTCGATGGAGGTGGAGATCAAAATGGGCGAGGTGAGGATTTTATCGGGCGTCGACCTGGTTCTCCAGAACGAGGGCAATATCCTCAACTGGAAGGGATATCTCAACCTCCTGATCGCGTTTACGCTTGCCCTCATCATGATCGCCTCCATTTTCATGTTCATTTACTACCGGAGGCCAAAGGCCCTTGAGAAAGAGCCGCCCGAGATCAAGGAGGTCGTGAACTCCATGAGGAGGTTCCGGCCCGGCGGATCCGATATCAGGGAAGAGGCACATGGACCAAAGAGATCGACCGCACCACGGATCCAACCTCCCATAAAGGAAAATGAAGTGTACGAGAAGTTGGGGATAACCAGGGAGGACCTGGACGCAGAGATCATGAAAGCATATACCCGACTGAACAGGAGATAGCATACGACCCTGAGTTCATACCTTGAGACTGATAACAAATCCTTTATTATAATGGATATTACTAACCCTAGTCGGATGAGATACACCTATCACAGCATGGTCGTAGTCTTGACGCTCTTCACACTCTCCTTGAATGGCATCGTATTGGCCGATAGTTCAGATTTGAAAACCCGCGACATCCGGACGATATCCGGACCATTTGCGATCAATTACATTTTGGTGGATGATGAAACGGACCTTGCGGACCAGGCATCCGACAACGGCTGGCCGGGGGACGGTTCTGAAGATGATCCATATCTTATATCGAATTACACCTTCGACGGAACCTCACAGATTGCGGGCATCTACATAGGCAATACGACCAGCCACATCACGATCTACAACTGTACCATCAGCAACCTTGGCTTATCTACCAGCATTGCAGGGCGATCCAGTGGTATCTACCTGAATTACACATCCGATGTGGATATCAAGAATTGCACCGTAACCGAGGTGAAACATGGCATCTACGTGAACTTCGGTCAGATAACCAGCATCTCCAATACAACGATCCGCAATGTTGACAGGTCGGATGGTAACGGGATCGCATTTGTCGTAAACACTTACTCAGATGTGAGGGATTGTGATATCAGCGGTTTCGGCTCAGGTGTGGTCCTTTATTATTCGCTCAACACAGAGATATCCACAACCATATTGAACGACTCCAAGATCCACATAAACCTGTTTGGTGCTGATAGAAACACAGTTACTGGCAATACCATGATCGGCGACGATACACCAGATAACAATGGGATCCTACTGAGCCAATCCGATCTAAATTCGATAACACACAATAATATCACGGATTTCTACAGAAATATATACCTCAACACCTGCCTGGACAATAGTGTGAAAAACAATATTATTGAGGGGGGAGGAGCGGGAATATATCTATTGAACGGCGATCGTAACTATATCGGGTCAAACACCCTCCTTAACGGCTCCGGCAACGGGATCAAAGTGACCAGACGGGGACAGACGATCAAGAACAATATCGTCCGTGATTACGGGGGGATCGGCATCTCCTGGGTCGGATCCAACAGCATGGATCTCAGCTACAACGAGGTAACGAACAACTCCCAGGGCGGGATCTATGTCGGAGGGTCCTATTCATATCTGA
The DNA here is from genome assembly GCA_030600725.1 of Thermoplasmatota archaeon. Lineage (GTDB taxonomy): Archaea > Thermoplasmatota > Penumbrarchaeia > Penumbrarchaeales > Penumbrarchaeaceae > JAGLEG01. Next base: position 5,537 of record JAUVLN010000057.1, read on the forward strand.
TAGGAAACAGCGTTTCTAAGAACGGGATCTATGGGATCGCGGTATCCAGGTCCTACACCCAATTATGGTACGATAGGATCATCCGTGTAGCCAACAACATCATCACGGATAACCAGGGTGTGGGCATCATCGTGGAGAACCGGAACGGCAACCGGATCTACGGCAACCTGATCTCCAACAACTCAGGCTATGGGATCGATATCAGAAGAACCAATATGGGCAACAGGATCACCAATAATTCAATTACACATAACCAAGGCTCCACGGAGGAGTACGACCCGGACCATATCCAGGCCCTTTCCGTCTCTGGCAATGATCTATGGTACGAGAACCAGAAGGGGAATTACTGGTATGATTGGACGAAACCCGATGATAATGAAAATGGTATCGTCGATGTTCCGTATATGATAAACTCTGGCAGTAATATCAAGGACCCGTATCCACTGACCGAATCCTATTACCTGCCTGATGAGCCGTTGAACCTTTCCGCACATATGAACGGAACATTCGTCGAGCTGGGATGGTTAACCCCAAGTTCCCTTTTCGAGATCACTTCGTATACCCTCTACCGCTCCGAATTCGGGGACGATCTCGAGCCCATAGCCATCATCGACCCCTCCAACACCCTGCACATCGATCTCACCTCCGAGATGGAAACGACCTATGTGTATGCGATCTCCGCATCGGCCATCTACGGAAGCGGGAAGACCTCGAATACCGTCATGATAGCCACGCCCCCTGTTCCTCCGGTCGTGAATATCCTCACACCGGACGAAGGAGTCAACCTGAACAACTATTATTTCCAACTCAGATGGGAGGCTTGGGATAACGAATCTGGCATTGATAGGATCGAGATCAGGCTATTCGATGATGATTGGCTGGATGTCGATGAGGCCGTATCATACTCCTTTCAAAAGCTTCTTTACGATACCGGAAGGCTGGAACTGGAAGGTGAGTTCACCTTCGATGTCAGGGTGGTTGACAATTACGGAGGGGCCACGATAGATCGGGTGAACTTCATAATAGACACCACCCTCCCGGAGCTGGAGCTGCTCTCGCCCTCATCCATTGGATATTACCGGAACGACACCGTAGAGATCAGCTGGAGGGCAACGGATGACGCAACCGGTATCCGGGGTTATGAACTCAGGATCGATGATCATGAGTGGATAGATGTGGGCATGAACGAGACCTTCACTGCCGAAGGGCTGACCGACAAGTTACATGAAATCAGAATCAAGGCATATGACGGGGCCGGGAACGTCATTACCGGTATGTACAGATTCTCGGTGGACATGACACCTCCGGATTTGGAGATCACAGAGCCCGAGGGGCAATACTACTACAACGTGGACGTGATCCGGCTGGCATGGAGCGGCCGTGACCTTTTCTCGGGCATTGATCATTACACATGGGGCCCCACCCCTGACCAGCAGACAGATGTCGGTAAGGACACGAAGATGGTCCTGAATAACCTCATGGAGGGCGAGCATACCTACTGGGTGTACGCATACGACAGGGCTGGAAATCGGAACTCCGCATCGACAGAGTTCTTCATTGATCTGTACAAACCAGGCCTGGACATTCTCTTCCCTGTGGAAGGAGGGGTGTATAATTACAATGATATGACAGCGTCATGGGAAGGGTTGGATTCAGGTTCTGGAATAGATCGATTCGAATACTATCTGGACAGCGGCGGGAGAGCGACCACGATCGATACGGAGCTTCGGCTCGATGGGTTGGATGAGGGGAAGCACACCTTCACCGTCATCGTGTATGATCTTCTTGGAAACGTGGAACAGAGGAAGGTGGCCTTCACGGTGGATACCATCGATCCCGCTGTTGTGGCCTTCAACCCATCGGATGATCCTGTTGGAGTGGACGTTGATATCGGCATCATATTCTCTGAACCCATGAACATAAGCTCCGTGAGGGTCACATGGGGGATCAAGGGTGAGCTGAACTGGATAGATGAAAGGATGGTGGAGATCGATCATCCCCCTCTCGATTATTCCACCAACTATGTATTGAAGGTTTACGGATCCGATATCGCCGGAAATCAGATGGGGGACTTCTCATTTTCATTCGATACAACGGATATCGGATATGTATACGGATCGATCCGGAATGAGGAGGGGGCGCCGATCCCATGGGCCGATGTGATCGTCCATGATGGTCAGAAGGTCTCGGCGAATGGTACGGGTTATTTCATCCTGGAGGAGAGGGCGGGCGAATATTTGATCACCATATCATCCCTGAACTATAAGAACGAGACGATCATCGTGAACGTATTACCGGGTGAAGGGATCGATTTAGGGACCATAGTTCTGAGATCGGACCAGGAGGAGGAGGGCAATGGGAACATACTCATCTGGTCGATGCTCTGGATCCTGATCATCATAGTCAATGTGATCCTCCTGATGTTCTTCATCATCTGGAGAAGGCACAGGTCCAGGCCCGAGTTCGGACATGAGGATATCAAGATCATCATCGACCATATCCGAACCAGCCATGGTATGATGACCGCGGAGGAGATCGAAAGCACCGATTTCTACAATATCCTGGGGCTCCGGAGCGGGGCCAACATGAAGCAGATCAGATCGGCCTACAGGGGATTGGCCGCAAAGCATCACCCCGACAAATTGATCCACCTCCCGGAGGAGGAGATGAAAGGCTCCGAGGATAAGATGGTGAAGATCAACATGGCCAAGGCGGTATTGATGGACCAGGGGAGCAAGAGCGCCTATGATCACTTTCTGGAGACCAGGAGGAGGATGAGAAAGCAGAGAAGATGATCAGATCATCCCCGGGACCAGTACTGCGGGTGGTCGGTGAATATCCCATCGATTCCCATGGATATCAACCTATCAGCCTCCTCCCTGTCGTTCACCGACCAGGTGAGAACACGACACCCCATATCAACACTTCTCCGGATCAGAGAGGGGCTTACCAGATCTTTCCTTGGATGGACCGAATACGCTCCGATCTGCCCCGCAAAATCCAGATACATCTCCGGATGGTCCTCGAAGAGAACGCCGATCCTGATATCGTCCCTTATGGAGATAAAGTCGCTTAGCTCCGTTGGTTTGAAGGAGGAGACAAGGAGGTCATCGGCCTCATAACCCCTTCCCAGATATGACGATATTATCCTGCTGACGCCCTGTGCTGTGTTGTCCCCTTTGAGCTCGATATTCACAAGCACCCTCCCCCCGACCTGGTCCAGTACCTCGGTCAGCAGGGGGATCCTCTCTCCTGACCCTGCATCCAGCCCCCTGAGCTGGTCCAGGGATAACTCCGAGACCTTTCCGGACCCGTCGGTCGTCCTATCAACCGTATCGTCATGTATAACGACGAGTTCGCCCGTGGCACAGGTATGGACGTCCAGTTCTATACCGTCCGCACCTGCATCCACGGCCTTCCGGAAGGAGCGCAGGGTATTCTCCGGTTCCGTTCCCGAGGCCCCCCTGTGTCCGATTATGAGGAACATCCCGATTGGATATCCCTCATTCGATATAACAATGAGGGAAAGATATCGAAAAAATTTAACAAGTCCCAGGGTTTATGGTCATGGGATCATCATGAATGCGGACCCCTACGAAGAGCTATTGGAATACTACCGGGAGACAAGCTATCTGGAGGGCGCCAACTCCATCCTCGGATGGGATCAGGAGACCTACATGCCGCCAGGAGGGGTACAGGACAGGGCTATGCAGATGGCTACGATATCAGCGATGATCCACAGGAGGACGGTGTCCAACGAGCTCACCTCACTGCTGAAAAGGGTCAAGGATGGCGGCCTGGACGGTAGGTCCGGGGCGGTATATCGGGAGATCGAGAGGGGACATACCCGGGCGAAAGCGCTTCCCGAGGAGTTCGTCAGGGAACTGAAGAAGACGACCTCCATCGCCCAACAGGCGTGGGCAAAGGCGAGAAAGGATGACGACTTCGCATCCTTCAGCCCCCATCTTTCCAGCATCATCGACCTGAAGAAGAGGGAGGCCGAGTACATCGGATACGAAAACGCTCCCTACGACGCCCTGATCGATGGATTCGAACCCTACACCAGGACCTCGGACATAACACGCATACTCGGTGATCTCAGGGATAAACTGGTGCCCATTGTGAAGAGGATCACAACATCTGGTGTAGGGATCGAGGACTCGTTCCTGAGACGAGGTTTT